>CAYMBT010000052.1:12971-14106 GCA_964388755.1 uncultured Pseudobdellovibrionaceae bacterium
ATCAAAAAATGCTCTTCAATACTCATTTTACAACCAAGTCTTCAGATGAAGGCACAGGTTTAGGCTTAAGTATCTCGCGCAGGTTTATGCGAGCCTACGAAGGCGATCTTATCTTTTTAGGGTCGGATAAAAATAAAAAAACCGTTTTCAGGATTATACTTCCGTTGATCAGCGAACATAAAGGAAAGGCGGTTGCATGAGTAATGCGGCTCGATTGTACAAAGAACAAGTCCATCTTATCCCTAAGGGTTCTCCGGTTCCAAACCGCCGCATCCTTGTGGTCGATGACGAACCAGAAATCGCCCAAGGAATTCAGCGCATACTTTCTCCGGCGCAAAATCAAGTGATTCCGATGAGGTCGTCTCGAAGTATGCCTGTTGCTGGTCAAAAGAAAACATCAGAATTTGAAGTGGTTGTTGTTAATAATCCAACAGATGCCTTGCGAGAGATTGAAAAGTCAATTTTAGATAATAATCCTTTTGCTATGGGCTTTTTTGATGTGATGTTAGGCGCTCAGATTGATGGTATTGAACTGGTTAAAA
This sequence comes from uncultured Pseudobdellovibrionaceae bacterium, assembly GCA_964388755.1. Classification (GTDB taxonomy): domain Bacteria; phylum Bdellovibrionota; class Bdellovibrionia; order Bdellovibrionales; family JAGQZY01; genus JAGQZY01. Next base: position 13,514 of record CAYMBT010000052.1, read on the forward strand.
AATCATTTCAGATAGATCCACGTTTATTTGCTGTTTTTGTCACCGCCTATCATGATCGTAGTGTTGATTCTATTGGACATTTTTTGGGCGAAGAATCCCGCGAGAAATGGGACTATATCAATAAGCCTTTTACTGAAGGAGAAATTCTACAAAAAGCACGAAATGCTTCAAGCCTCTGGGATCTCAATCGTCTTAAAGACTGGCAAGCTGATAGACTGAGCGAAGCTCACCAAATACTACTGAATGTTGAAAAACAAAACGCGGTCGCTGCTATCGGTCGAAGCGTGGCCCATGAATTTGGTAATCTTTTAACCCATATTATTGGGCATGCCGAGATCGCACAAATGTCTGATAATCTAACTGAAGTCAAAAATTCCCTGGATATTATTTTAAAGGCTGGAAATACGGCAGCCTCTGTCCTTAAGAACTTTAGAAACTTGAACGATGCCCATGACAAAGAAATCGAATTTAAAATTGTTAATATTGTTCAAATTGTTGATGAAGCCATTGAGTTGATGGAGTTTCGCTTCAGACGTCATGGTATTAAGGTGATTAAAAAGGGACGAGATAACCTTTCTGCAGAAGTTAATAAA
>CAYMBT010000053.1:0-8002 GCA_964388755.1 uncultured Pseudobdellovibrionaceae bacterium
CGCTATTAAGATAAGAAATTTGATCAATCACAGAAGGGATCAAGTAAGCTGTTCCTTTAAGATTAAATTTCTTCATGATTTCTGCCGCTTGATAATTTGAGCTATAACCGTCGTCAAAAGTAATAGAAACAAAACCTTTAGCTTTAATTTTTTTTAGCCACTGGGCCTCATCAATTTTAACCTCAAGTGAACCTGTTGAATGGGTATTAAAAAAAAGTTCGATCTCATCCACTGAATCTAAATTGTTAACATTGTCTTGAGGCTTGATCGAAGAGAAGGGAATACTGAGATTGGTGACTAAATCCTCTTGAATAATATTGTTAGACTCTTCTTTAAAAATCGGGAGGGTGTAGGTTCCTTGAACTTGACCTTGCCAAAGAAAACGCACTGATAACCCAGCCAGAGACTTAACCCCAATCATGCTGAAACGAAGATAAAGAGTCTCTTTTAAAAGACTATGGTTTTTATGACTGTCCCATTGGATTTTAATCAGTGTCGGTGTGTTCGAGCTTTTTAGCTTAAAATGGCAAGATGATAAATCATGATTTTCAGTATTGCCCCATGGACTTTGACATACAATCTTTGGTTTGGTTTTTAAAAAATCACAAGAGGTTAGTAATAAAAGTATATTGAGAAGAATTACGAAGTTGAACAGTTTCATTTTTTAATTCTAGCCTTCATCGTAATTCAATCAAGTTTTAAATTAATTGGATTTTTTAATATTTAAATAATCGGGAATGCTGCAATAACCATGCGGCTTTTTTAAAATCGTCTCTTCAATGTATTTGATCCGATCTTTAAGAACATTGAGGTAATAAACCCTCTTAATGTTAGTTAAAAAGTAACCAAAGCTCTGAGGTTGAGTGCTGATGCTAAAGGACTCTCTGGGAACCATTAATAAATCAAGCTGACTTTGAAGCTCGTCCATTGTTTTTTGATTTTGTAATCGAGCTTCACTGGCTCGTTGGGCTTCATTTTCTTTACCTTGAAAATCAAAGGATTTAATATCTAAAAAAAGCTGAATCTGTATAGATTTTAAGCTTTCTATTTCATTATTGAGAGCCTGAATAGGCGCAGCCTTGAGAGATAAAAATTCATTAAAAAGTTCAATAGCGGCATTGTTGCCGACATTATAGGATAAGGTGATCAATATTTTTTTAAGAGAATCGACCTCAGCTTGTGACCACTCAACTTGAGTTAATTTTTGAACGCGATCCACAATTTTTGCACTATCAAAGTAAAGATCAATATATTGAACATTTTTTTGATGAAGAAAAACGAGATAAAGTAAATTTTTAACCGGATTCATCGGTAAAGTCGTGAGCGAGCAAGTATAACTTTCGGGCTCTTGTGATTTTGAAAGTTCAGCCACCAATGGGGCCAGTCTTTGACAGGACGCTTTAGAACTTCCACTCACTTGAGTCACGGCAAAATCCCAAACAGTATTAACGTCGTTGGCTGCTATAGGTGTGATTTGACCAAGACCAATATCATCGTTCGTTAAAGAAACCGAATTGATATGAAAGCCACTTTCAACGGCCGTGATCGGAAATATTTCTAAGGGATTAAGATCAAGACATTGCAAAACATCGTTATAGCTATTTTGAATAGTGCTTAAATAGGTTTGAGTCTGACAGGGAGGGGTATGAAGACGTAAAGGTTGAGTTTCTGAATCATTTTCGCAGTAAGTGTAATGCCCAATCTCAGGAAGTTTTTTTAATCTTCTCTCTAATTTTACCGAAAGGGTCCAATCATAAAAAGTATCCATGGCTGATGAAATACACTCTATGGGCAGTTGATTTTCTTCGATGACTCGAGGGGCTTTTAAAAAATCGGGAAGCTCGGAAAGCTGACCTTCAAGACGATTTTCACATTGAGCGCTATTCGTTTGTGCCAAAGACTGAGAGCTTGAAACTATAAAAATAATTAAAGTAAAAAGTATTTTCATTGAAAGGCCTCATAGACTTCATGGACAGGGTGAACAGAGATGTTACTTTTTTGAATGACATCACAAAGCTTTTCAAATTCGCTAAAAGTAAAAACCAAGGGATCCGTCGCAGTCTCATCTTCGGTGAACATATGGAACATCAAGATCAGCCACTCGCGATTCTCTATGGCTTTATTGATTCTTTCAGAAAGTTCTTTTGCCGAGAGGTCAGGTGTTACATTAAAGGTTTTAAGCATCAGCCAATCGGCTGGTGGCAATGTTTCACTACCACCACCCGCCGTGCGTGCGGTTAAAAAAAGCTCTTGAGTCGTACTGATCGTTGTTTGTCGACTTTGTTTACCTAAGGGGTAAGCAAAATGAAGGGACTCGGCACTGACCCCTAAATTAAAAAGAAACTCTTGGGTTTTAAGCATCTCTTGGATGTATTCGTCCGTGGTCATATCAGTAATTGGAATTTTATGGTGACTTGATAAGCCCCAGCCAAAATCCTTTTTAAGGCTCAGTAATTGGGCGCTGGTCATATAAGCAGACTGATCAATCTCGTTACTCATAATATAGGCAGTCCCTCTTAAACCATAACGGTTCATAATTTCTGCCGCCTTAAATTGCTCGGCATACCCGTCATCAAAGGTCATTGAGATAATAGCTCTGGATAATGAGGTCTTAATTTGAAAATTCTTAAGATCCACTTCAAAACGTGTGTTTGAAACCGAACGACCTTGAATATAAAAACCAATTTTTTTAATTTTAGTTTTATCGGGTTGTCCGGTCACCTTCGCTTCGCCCAGGCTTAAAGTATAATCTGACCAGTGATTAGGCTGAATAATATTGAAGTCAGCATCGCTAAAATAGGGAACAGGTATACTGTAATAGTTGTTAAACTGATCGTCAGAGCTCAAACGAAGTTCAATACCGCCCCAGTTTTCATAGCTATTCACACGAATTTGAAACTGAATAAATCGACCTGTTAAATCCACATCTTTGCCATAGTTAATATCTATGTAAGAGGGGTTATCTGTTTTAGCAGAGATGATGCGATAAAAGAAATCCCCCGGTGTTGGGTTAATGGTTTGAAGCTCACCATCCCAAAGACTCATCACCGAAAGCGGCGTATCCATTGCAAATGATGATAAAGAAAATAAGTATATAAAGCCCAAAACTATGAAACGCATAAGGTTCATAAAAGTCCTCAAATGTTGAAAAGAAGGCCAAATATGATCATTATTTCGCCCAGTGTCAATTGGCGTGGTCATTTTTACAAAAAATTCAAATCGCTATAAAAACTTCACGTATTTTGAAAGATCTTTATCATTGCAGAGGGTCAAGGTACTTATACCCCAATTTATTTCGAGCTGAACCTAAAATTTTCGGATTCAGCCGTGGGACGTATGAGTATTACTGAAGGGTTAACCAGTCTGAAAGTTGATAAAGAGCACTTTGATCAAAAAGTGGTCGGTGTTTCGTTATTTATTTTTATCGTTATTCTTTATCTCTATTTCATCTCTATCAGTGATCAATTTTGGACTTCGACTCTTAACTCAATTCTTTATTTTTACTTTTCTGTGAGTTTGTTGCGGTTTGCATTTCATACTGTTGGCTATTTCTTAGATAAGAGGCTCACTTATCTTAACAATCTCGAATTTTCACAAAAAAGATTAGAGGATACTAAAAACTTTATTCGGCCTAAAGTGTCCATTTTAATCCCTGCCTATAACGAAGAAAAGTCTATAGTCAAAGTCCTAAAAAGTTTTAGATATTTTAATGACCCGAATTTCGAAGTTGTTTTAGTTGATGATGGAAGTCTGGATCAAACTTATAAACTGGCCCAAGATTTTTTAACGACCTCAACTTACAACTTAAAAGTAGTGACCCAAAAAAATGCCGGTAAATCTTCAGCCCTTAACACTGCGTTTGATCACTCTAGCGGTGACTTTGTGATTTGTATGGATGCGGACTCAACACTTAAGATTAACCAACTTGAAAAAATAATTTTAAAAATGATGAATGATCCTCAGATTGGTGCCATCGCAGGTGTTGTAAAAATCACGGGACAAAAAAAATTGATTTCAAAATTTCAGAATCTTGATTACCTGATCGGACACTTTCAAAGAAAAACCTTATCTTTATTAGGTAAGGTGACAGTCATTCCAGGTCCTATCGGATTATTTCGCAGAGAGGCTTTGATCAGCGTCAATGGCTACGAAAGAGAAAACAAAACCTTTGCTGAGGACGCTGAGCTGACATTAAGACTCATCTCAAGGGGTTGGAAGATTCAATCATCGGATGATCTTATAGCCTTCACCGAAGGGCCGCAAAACATTCAAGAACTGATCCGGCAAAGATACCGATGGTCACGAGGTCTTTACCAAGCCTTTTTTAAAAACTTTAAAAGTTTGCTTTGTTCAGCGGATGATAAAAATATAATTATGCTTATCTATCTGATTTGGGAGCAGATCTTAAATCCCATGATCGATTTTTCGGTTCTATTTTTGATCGCCATTTATTTTGTTTTTGGCGGTCACTTCGAGATTTCTCTTGTATTTATTTTTGCACTTTTACTGATCGATACCGTTATAGCAATGATGGCCACATCTAAAGAATCCAATAGAATCAGTTGGCTGGGTGTAAGTCTGATCTCACGCTTGAGTTACTCAAACTTACTTCTGGTTTGGAAGGTTTTAGCCCTTTACGACGAGGTCAAAAATAAATCAATGAGCTGGGACAGTCTAGAGCGTCGAGGGGACATTTATCTTCAGGATGAAGGTGCTGCGGTATGATTTTATTTTTGATCTCTCAAATATTTGGCATTTTGATCTTTTTAGGATTTAATCTAGGTCTCTTTTTTTATATGCGGTTTAAGAAAAACCAAATTATTAATCCACAAAACCAGATTTTTGTAGAACTTAGATTTAGCATTCTTTATTTTTTTCTTGTCCTGTTTTGTGTGATCGGTATGACCCATCGGATTTATTCTTTTTACTACGAATGGGATTACTACGATAATTTAACAAAAACCGAGTCCCATCAAAACATTGAGCCCTTTTTAGAAACTCTTTAAAAATTTTAAAAGGACATAGAATTAAAGCTCTGCTTTAAAAACTCAAGAGTCTTAGGATGGTCGATGAGATACCCTTGTTTAAAAGTTTTTTCTTCAAAGGGCATATAACGCCAAATTTGAAGACCCCTTAAATCTGCATCCATCGATAAGAAAAAACTTTTTAAATAAATCATCTGGTGTTCGAGATTAATGGGTGTGTCTTTAGGCCAAGTCCATTCGTAGGGCTTTAGAAAGCCTTTTTCTGCTATGGGCGATCCGATTTCGTTAATAAAAAAACTCTTCTTCAGTTTTCTTAAAGGGTCTGTGAGTTGTGACCATTTTTTTTTGTGTTGTCTTTTAAAGTCTTCTAGATCTATCGGAGCATCACTCATAGGATGGTAATAATCGATTCCTATATAATCAAGTTCTGGCCAGAACGGGACCCAGTGAAGTTCGACCATAGGATACGTGGTGAAGTTGGTGTTGGCACCATAAGTCAGTTGGCCCGAATACACTTTTCGTATCTCTTTAATAATTGAGACCCATTGATTTTTATATTGGGGTTGGGTGAGCTTTTCGTATTCAGCACCAATAATAAACAAATCAACCTCAATCTCTTGCGCCTTCTGAGCGAGCATAACAAGCTTTGACTTTAAGTTTTTAAAAGCCTGAGGTTTATCTTTGGGGTCCCAGTATGCACGCCAATCACCCGAGAGTAAATCGACGTAAACTCTTAAAGTGGTTTGATAGCCCTGTTTTTTTAAATCAGACAGGTGCTGAAAGACTTTAACTTGTGAGGGTGAATCATTGCTTTCGCAATCTATCGTGTCTGAAAGTTTGTGGCTGGTGTGACATGTGAATAAAAAAGAAACTGTTTTAAGATCAACAGATTTTAAAATCTCTTTATAAGAAGTGACGGACTGATCGGTATAAGCACCAGAGCCATATTCAGTAAAAACAATGGAATTATAATTTTTTTTTGAAAAATGGCTACACTGAGTACATATAAGAAAAGCCAGATACACCAATACATTTTTTTTAATCACCAAACTTGACTCCAAAGTAGACCAAAAGAGTCATTAAACCAAATTCGACCATTCTGTGTGGACTCATTTCTTTCGGTATAAAGGGTAATTGTCCAGTCATTGCGGTCTCCCCAAAAAAGTCCGCTACGTCCATAAAATCCTGATCCTTGGTCAAAATCGTCTTCTTTAAAAAAGTTATAGCTGCCGCCTAAAAAATAGTTAAGTGATTTAAAAACGTTTAAACTTAAATCAATTCTTGGACCAAGTGATCTAAAAAAGCGCGGAGACCAATAGTTATTTGATCTTTGGTGAAATGTAAGGGTTTCAGCACCAAAACCCACTAATACCCAGTGGGGAAACCTCATCAAGGCATACAAAAGTTGAATTTCATTTTGGGTGGATTGATTTTTATCTGAAAAAAATTGGGATCGATTTCTTAATGAAAAATCAAACGATTCTAAAAAACGGTAAAGAACTCGGCTATCAACTTGAGTGCCATAAAAAATATCGGGATGACCTGCCAAAGGGACTGTGGCATGAAACAAAAAACCTCGATCAATGGATGCGTCCAAAAATAGGGATTCTTTGAATTGCTTTTTTATTTCAATTTTAGCCTTTGCTTTGTTGAGATCATTCTGATTAAAAAAATCCAGATGATAAATACCCAGTTGATAATTAAGTCTTAAAGTATCGTCAATAAAGTGGGTGAGTTGTGGTGCCACTAAAGTGTTTGCAAAGCTTGTGACTGGTCCTGTGACTTCAAGCTGTTTCAGATTAAGTCCATAGGAGACTTGTTGAGTATCTTGTTCTAAATAGGGCCAAAATAAATCACTGACATTGGATTCGAAATTCAGTTGAAAGTGGTTAATGCGGATATTATCTGAGGTTTTACTGCGTTGACCAGATAAGGTCGTGGCCTTTTTAGCCCAGGATATTTGAGTCGTCATTAAAAACAGTATGAGAAAAAAAAGTCTGGCCATGCCAAAAAAGCATACCACAAGGATAATTTTTAGTAACAAAAAAAATCATTATGAGACAGAGTCATTAGTATTTACTGACTCAGTTGAGCCGTCACTGAATGACTTTGTACACCCCAATTTTCACTCATAAAGTAAAGGCAAAGAAGGGATAAGGACTCTGAATAATAATTCGTTTTCTTTTTAAGAAGATGGTCCCAGCCGCGGTTGACAAAATTTTGATATTTTTTATCCACCATCGCGGCGGCAATAACCGGGGCGGCAAAAGCCGAGTCATAGTAGTTTCCTATAACCTGTCCGTTCAGACGGTAACCACCTTTGATATTGATGGGATTTTGTTTTGAAGAGGCATAGAAAAACTTTACCATATTATCAATGATACCTTTAATTGTGGGATCATCCGTTTCTGCATAATCAATAATAAAACGCATGGGGACTCGAGCGGCATTGTAATAGTACTCTCCATCATAGGGGCCTTCAAGAGTATGGGCTGGAGCAGGACGATGAATCGAGCCAGAAATAAAATCAGGAAGTAGCCCGGTTTGAGGGCTGAATTTTTTTTGTAAATCAACAGACATTGAATACATTTTGTTTCGAGCTTTTAAAAACTCTTGATTTCGACTGAAGTTGTAAAAGGCTCTTAAGTGACCGCCCATCCAATCAGAAGGTCGACTGATGTCTCTCCATGGACTGTTCCACCAGTCTCCCAGCATAATCTTAGAATTGGATCGATTGATATCCTCTTTAAGAATTTCATTGACTAAAAGTTGGGCTTGCCTTTTGTAATTGATCTTTCCAAGAGACCCCCAAACTTGATCGGCAAAGATCAGCGACAAAGCGATATCAAAATCACCATCGGTGGCGGAGGCTGATCTTTTGTGGCTCGCTTCAGTTTTATGAATGACCCAAGACATAAGGTAGCGACTTTGTGTACTGCGATGTTTATCAAACATATTAAATAAACCGTCAAAATACTTTTTTGCCTGTGGGTCAAAAGAATGGGCCATCACGGTGA
>CAYMBT010000053.1:8020-13734 GCA_964388755.1 uncultured Pseudobdellovibrionaceae bacterium
TCAACATCCCGTACCCCATAGCTTCTGAGGTTGTGACATGGCCTTCAGATCCTACTTGGTCTGGACCAAACATTTCTACATAGTAGCCACCACCAGGGGTCTTACCGTTGGATGGTTTCAGGTACTTTGATATCCAGTAGCTGTAATAAGCTTTAAGTTGCTGTTGTTTTTTTTGTCGACTGAGATGATTAGGGGGGTAGACCTTAGCCTGTGATAAAGAGCAGAGAAAAAGAAGTAAGACAAATAAAGATAAAACTTTTGATTTTTGCATGACTGCTCGCCTCTTCAAAGATGTTGTTGATAAAGCTTTAACGGCATTTAATGACAAAATATCAATGAACTCAGAGGGTAAAATTAAGTTCAGCTGGATGATGTCTACTTAGGTCGCGGTTTTTAAAATAGGATTCAAAACTAAGCCTGGTCGGGCTGTTAGAAAGTGAGTTAAAGATTAAAAAAATGGATCGGAAAAGAAGATTAAAAATAGAGAGTTCGATTCTGTTAATAAAGAAGAGACTCAATAAAAAAACACTTTATTTTGGTTATTTTAATCAAAGAAGGTGGTGGGGGGCAATTTACCTCATCTGTTGATTTGTGCCCCTGAATGGGTATCAGCAATTGTCACTTTGGGTACAACTGTCTTTAAAAATCAAATTGTTAAGCATCTTTAAATACTAATAATTTCAGAAATTTAGCCCATTCTGTAAAAATTTGTTCTTTAAGATGTGTGACAAAGCTGTCGTTAATATGTCTGGCATAGGCTGTGCTTTAGACAAACTAAAATCGATGTTTTTAAATCAAAATTAGATAATTGAAAAATAATCTAATTGATTAATTAAACAGTAACCATTCTTAAACCAAGGGGTTTATCCATGAAATTATTAAGTCCAGCAATTCTGTCTTTATTATTTATATTCCTTAGCCAACAAGGTCATGCAGAATCTTGCACAGATATTTTTAAAAGGGCGCAAGATTATAATGAAAAACAAATGGCTCATATTAAAACCCTAATTCCAAATGACGAAGTTCAAAATACCAAAAAACCTATGGATCAGATTGAGAAAGTTCAAGACGAAAAGAAGATATCTGCCAAAACACCTGTCACGTTTATTGTGTTTATGCCATTTCTAGATACTTTAGTTAATTAAACATCATTTTTTAATTTTTTTTTGTAAGTCGACGACCTGATTATTGTAAAAATAATCAGGTTTTTTTATGTCGTGTTTTAATAAAGAACTTTTAATGACATAAAAGTTCTTTTTTTGAAAGTTTATTACTGAAGAGCGCTTTTTAACTTTTGTGCCATAGTGATTTGCAGTTGTGGCAGTCCCATCGTAAAGCCTTCGTCACCATTATAAATGCTTTGACCCATTAAAAGAGTGCGGGCGTCTAAAAAAGAAGACTGAACCGCATCAAGGTCATCTTTCTCTAAACCAATTACAGACTGAATCACAATCAATGCTTGGCTATCGGAGTAGTTATGAACAGAGACCACAATTTTTGTATACTGAATCAGCACGTTTGATAAAAAGCCATTTTGCACAAGGCTATGTCCAGCAGGGTAGGGTATGGAAGCCAGGGTTGGCGACTGAAGTCCGTAATTAAGGTCGCTGGTTTTTAATACTTCAGCATAAAGACCGATATCGGTCGGAATGCTTTCCATAGAAGACATGGGTAAAGAACTCATGGTCGAAAGCAAGCTAGAAAGATTATCATCAAAAGTGACTTGAGATTGGATGCAGCTGGTTGAGGGCTCAGAGCACCAGGTCTTCGCTTTTAAAGTATTATACAAGCCATCAAGACGACTGAGTCCATTTTGATACTGATTCTGATCGATAGGGTCAGAAAAACGATTCAGCTTATCTGTTAGAACTTGCAAAGCCGATTGATAGGCTTCACTTAAAGAGTTTTGGTAAGTTTGGTTAACATTACTAGCAGTGATCACTGTGTGATTAAAGCCGGCGTCCATAAGATTTAAAATGTTGAGACTTTCTTGGTTCATAAAAAAATCATTGGCCTTATTTTTATCGGCTAAAAACGCCACTTCTGCCTGAAACACTTCAAGATTTTCGTTATCATCAACCGGGTTATAATTTTCAAGAGAGGCATAATTTTCGGTAGGACGAAAGATCTGACTTTGTTGTGTTCTGACCCAGTCATTTTCGCTGATCAATTGGGCTGAATAAAAAAGGTCGTTCATTCCCATTTTTTGACTTGAAAAAATAAATCCAGATTCTTTTTCTTGAACATTAAGAGCCTGAGCTGGGTTTGTTGTTATAAGTCCTAGTATTAAAATCAATAATATTTGAGGTTTCATAATCAATTATTCTCCTTCATTTGTGATATTCATTAAATCGTTTCTTCGATCTCGCATTCTTTGCAATGAGTCTTCTTTTAAAACTTCAATCACCTCTCGGCTGGGTTCAGCCGCTTCAATCTCTTGAGTTTGCACATCCACAGCCCCGATAGCTTCAGGACGAGCAATGGGTGTGATATTAGAAATAGGTGAGCTTTCGGTATCTTCGGATGCCGTGCGGTCAAAAGATGATGAAAGGGGATTATCCAACAGAGTCGCTCCGATGGGGTACCAAGTTTCAGCCGCTGGCTCGTCGTTACTGGCCAATTGGTCGCTGTATATTTGATCGCCCCAAATTTGGTTAATGGCATATTGGTTGGGTGAATAATTAAGGGGACTACCTGGATCCAGAGCTTTTGCATCCAAACCAAGGGGTTCAAAGAGAGCCGAGAAAATTTCACCCACCAGGGGGGCCACTAAGCTTCCGCCGGTATTATTACTTCCCATCTGTAAGCGCACCCTTTGGCCATTTAAGTTTATTGTATGATCTTGATCATAACCAAGCCATGCTGCCACAACATGATGATTGGTGTAGCCCACAAACCAAGTGTCACGATGGTTAGAAGATGTTCCGGTTTTACCAGCAACAACACCTTGATAGCGTCTTAAGGCATACCCGGTACCTTGGGTGACCACTCTTGATAAAATTTCACTTAGGGTCCCCAAAGTTCTACGATTCACTTTTGAAATGGGCCGAGCATTAAAAACTCTATTTTCATTTTTTAAGAAAGTCGGTTTAAAAACCCAACCACCATTAGCAAAGGCCGCGTATGAATTTGCCAAACGCAGTAAAGTCACATCATTTGAACCAAGTATAAGGGGATAACAGATCCGATCTTCTTCGACATAATCATAAAGTCCGAAATCGATCATAATATTATAAACATACTCAAGGGACTGCATGGGTTGATAAGAGATCGAGTTCAGCAAATGAGCCGTTAATCGATTGTTCGAACTGATCAGTCCACTTTCTAAACTCATCATGCCGGCAGCACTCGTGCTAAAATTGTTAGGTGACCATGAATCACATCCTGGAATTGAACTCAAAGTCAGGGGTGCTGTTGATATGAGCTGTGTTCGATCAAGGCCTCGGTCAAGGGCGGCAAGGTAGGTAAAAGGTTTAACCGTAGAACCCGGAGAGCGAATGGATTTTGTCGCTCGGTTATAGGGGGTGATTGAGTAATTAAATCCACCAGAAAGGGCTTTCACTTCACCCGTGTTGACATCCATAACGACCACACTGCTTTGCAACGTGGGGGGAGCGCGAAAAAAGTATTGATCATTTTTTTTCTCAGCAAAAATAACATCGCCCACTTTAAGTCGATCACGGATCGAGGTGAACCAAGAGCCGCCAATATCTCCAAAAGAAAGTCGCTGAATTTCAACCTGGCCAAGATAGTTAATGACACCGATTTGATATTGGTTTTGCTTGTTTAAAAGAACAACAACCTGCCACTTGACCCCAGTAAAAAGACTCTGGCTTTTTATGAGTTCATCTTTCCAAATGTCTGTTTGCTCTGCAAGGTTAGGTTGAGTCTTTAAAGAGTCCCACAAATAAGAAATGTTTCTTAAAGGCCCACGCCAGTAGACTTTACCGGTTTTCATTTCAAATTCAGAGAGCTGTTTTTGTACTAAGGTGTCGATTTGATTTTGCAGAGCTGAATTTTGCGTGCTCACGATTTTTTCAGGCCGAGGACTGTTTTCATCGGTTGTTCTTAAATACTCTTCAGACGCAGCCGCTTGAAAATAGCTCATGCGTGGAAACTCTAAGGCCGAGAACGGCAGATCTTGATCAAGGCTGGCTTTGGCCTCTTCCTCAGAAATCATTTTGGCTTCAATCATTTGTTTAAAGACATAATTTTGTCGCGATTTAATTCTTGCTGGTGGGGCAAAGCTCGGGTTGTAACGGGTGGGCCCATGGGTGATACCTGCGAAGTAGGCCGACTGTGCAAGGCTTAGATCTTTAACTTTTGTATCAGTTCCAAAATATCTTTTAACCGCAGTTGCAATTCCTTGGGAACCCCGTCCTAAATTAACAATATTAAGATAGGCTTCTAAAATCTGATCCTTAGAGATTTTGTTTTCAACTCTTCGAGCCACCAACATCTCTCGAGCCTTACGGTCTAAATTGATATCATTGCCAATAATTAAATTTTTAACCAACTGTTGGGTGATGGTTGATCCACCCTCGATGGATCCGTCTTTAAGATATTTAAAAAAGCCCCGTAACACACCTTGGGCTTCAATCCCGCGGTGGGTATAAAAGTTTTTATCTTCAGCCGCCACAAAAGCCTGCTTTAAATGCTCTGGCATTTCACTGAGGGGTATAAAATCAATCACTTTACCTTGATCCATAAACGGACCAACCCATTTTCCTTGGTCATCATAAATGTCTGCACCTCGCGTGGTTCTAAATTGTTCTAGAAACGAGAGATCAATATTGTCGGTCTCAGTGAGTAGTGTGTTGAATTGTGTTGCGATTTCTTGATAATTAATCTGACGGGGTAGTGGAGCCGCCGGAGATTGATCACAAAAGTAATCCCAAAATTCAATGAGATCCGGGATTTTAAAATCACCAAATATTTTAAGCTGATCATCAAGTCCGCCCTCTTCGCCAGAGCCAAATTCTTTTGAAAATTCAGTCACAGCCCGAGCTTCGTCGCACGCAAAAGGTTTAACTTCTTCTTCTTTTAGCGCAACAGTTGGTGTCACCTTTTGTTCAAGGCTAGAGCCTGGAATTATAAAAAGCTCTTTATTGGGATTGATCATTTGCGAAAGAAAATAGTCCCGTAAATAATCCTTTGTTTGTTCTTCACATTGCTTTTTGACAAACTCTTGTTTTTTCTTTTCTAAGCGTATTAAACTCTGTCTTTGAAACTCTATAATTTGTTTAAAGTTAATATCAGCCAGTGGTCCGGTCTTTGATAAATCATTACAACTTAATTTTAAAGCCTCATAAACCGCTTCGTTAGAATCCAGTTTTTTAAGAGCGACGTCACTTGTGGTTTGGTTCAGTTGTCCAAGAATAATAAAGATCAAAAGAACTGATGTAGATGTGAACGACATTAGCGGTTCTCCTGCTGACAATCCATAGTCAATTGCACAGTGCCTAACGAAAACTCAAAATGTGCTTTTTGGTAATATCTATCTGTGGTGGCACTTGCGATTTCAATGTCGGTCTTAGGTTCAAAAATTTGTAAACTTATAAAATAACGCGTCACTGTGTATTTGATATCAAATAAATCGTTTTCTAAGATTGAAGTCAGTGGCGTTTTAAAACCTCTTAAATTAAACTGAAGTTCTTGGGTTTCTTTGTTCTGATTTATCCATTGTGCTATGCAAATATTTGGACGGGCGACAA
>CAYMBT010000054.1:0-13538 GCA_964388755.1 uncultured Pseudobdellovibrionaceae bacterium
GGCCGTTTTCACCGAGGCGAGAAGAGAGCTTATTAAGAATAAGTACGGGGATAATAATATCTAAAAAAAGATTCATCCAAACTTTGTGGGGAGACTGCTGCTGCACTAAAATCCTTCTTGTAGATCATGATTTTAGGGTTCTCAGTTTTAGCTGTCAATTTCTAAATCTTTTAATCCCCAACGCTATCTATGTGTCCTTATTCTTTTGAGCGAGCAGATAAGCCATCTGAGGCAATACAAGCAGGGTAAGGATCATAGCGACAATAGAACCAAACACAATTTCTAGACCAAATCTTTGGCTGGGTGGAAATTCAGAAAGGGCAAAAACACTAAAACCACTGGCCACAACGAGAGAAGATATCAACGCTGGTTGAGCCTGTCTTTTAAGTGCAATGGACCATGCTTTTTTACGAATTCGTTTTAATCGCCCCTCGGATTGTCTTTTAACATCCATAATTAAATGAATCATTCCATCTACTGCAATGCCTAAGCAAATATTCAGAGTGGGTGATGATATGATGTCCACCGGAATTTTAAAATAGCCAATAACACCGATCATTGCGCCAACTAATGAGACCAAAGAAAGACTCGCAAAAAGAGTACTAGAAAGTGAAAACGAAAGTAGAAAAATAATTCCACAAAAAAGAATAATCAGATATGAGACGCCGGTTTTTAAGCTTGAGACAATATTTTTTGAGAGTTCACTTTGCATATAATAGCTTCCGCCCACAAGATCCAAATTAAAACCATGTTTTTTAGGCTTTGCCATGAGCTGATTGATCATCTTTGAGCGATCGGTGACACCGACACTCTCTTTCATGCGAATAACAAACAAACCCTGTTTAAAATCTTCACTGATAAAACCCCGAGCGACTTTTGAGTATTGATCTTTTGATAAGACGCTGATGACTGTGCCCCAGGGTAACCATCTTGCTAGCCAATGCTTTTGGGTTTCTTCCATAAAGACATAAAGAGAAAGGGCTGAGCCCACCACGGGATGGGATTCAATATCTTCATGAAGACTTTTAAGGGATTCATAGGATTGCGAATTAGTGAGAAGGGTTTTGTTTTTTTGGCTGACGACAAAATTAAGGGGGTTACTACCACCCAGCTGATCAACTTTTAATAGACCTGTGTATATCGCTTGATTGGGTTTAAAATAAGTCAGAAGTGAAGGGTCAGTATTTAATTTAACAAACTCAGTATATCCAAAATATAACGACACTAGAAGAACAGTAAAAGCAATTGGAATTCCCAACCAAAATGGCAGGGGTAAATAATACTTTTCTTTTTCAACAACTTTTTTCTTTTTCACTTTTGAAAAGCGTAAAAAAATCGGAAACACAAGATACGAAGAGAAAAATGCGATGATGGTTCCAAGGCTTCCGCCAACCCCCAGTTGTCTGAGGGGTTCAGCTTCCACCATCACCAGACTCAAGAAGCCAAACAAGGTGGTCAGCATGGCCCAAAAAGAGGCGGGAAGGGTTGTAGTGATGGTTGATGCAATTCTTTGGTTAAGGTCATCATGGGGGTCATTTCGCCAGTTCGATGTCAGAAAAACGATATGGGATGTTGTTAAAACGTAGACTATGGCGCCCAGATTAGCCGTCAAAACTCCCATAGAAATCCCAAGATACTGCTGAAAAAGTAAAGCCATACACGAGGCAAATAAGGCTGAAAGAAGACAACCAATGGTAACAAATACCGATGAAAACATGAAGAGCAAGAACAAAGAGCTAACGATCACAGCACCTGCTAAGAAGTTTTTCATGTCGTGACTGAGCATGATGCGCATTTTTTCGATGATATAGGGCACACCTGAAATATGGATTTTATAATTGGCTTTTTTTTGTGTTTGAATTTTTAAACTCTCAATGGTCTTAACGATCGAAGCGACATAATTAAGATCTATAAAACAGATAATGGTAGAGCTATTTTTTTTACGTGTATCAAGAAGCCTCGACCATAAAGGATTACCGATGGCCGAATCTATGGAGGGTGGGCCATGGGTCATGCTCTGAACCGAAATAACCCCTTTGATTAACTTAAGGTCCTCTGAGAGTTCTCGGATGAGCTTGATGTATTGATCATCCCGTAAATTTGTATGGGGGATAGCGATCATGATGGAGTCACTCAATATAAATCGGGAGCCAATCTTTTGGTTTTGCTGGTAGATCTTACTCTTTTTTGAAAAGAAAAAGTCTGCATTGATTTGTGGTTCGAGCTGGGCATTGCTCTGAAAGAAGAGTGCCCCTGTCCCCACCAAAATTAAGATGATCAGTACGTAAAAGGGCTGGGTTAAAAAACGGTTTATAAAACGCAGCAGCATAAAGAAATTCAAATATATCCTAATTCTTTAGAATGACGAGAAAAATAGTGGTCTGTTTGGAATTTAAAACAGAAGTGCTCATCATTGAATAATTTTCAATATATAGATCTTTCTTAGAATTCTGGCCCTGAGTAAGGTACTAGCAAAGCTATCTGTTGGGATCAGGGGGGATCAAAATTGTTTAATCAATCCATATTTTTAATCATCTCAATCCTATTTATAACAGTTTCGGCTCAAGCTAAAAGTTGTCAAATAGTCGATATTTCGACCCATCTTGGAACTTTAACTCAATTGAATTTTGCTCAAAATGCGGGCTCAAAAATAACTATCGATCCGTCGAGTCTCAAAGACCAGGATCCTTTTGATCTGATTAAAGTAGAGACTCTACAAAAAAATATCAACGAGTTTGAAGTCTTTTTGAGCATTCCCTATTCAGCTCCCAGTTTTGAAAACTTAGAAATCATAATTAACGAACAAGGTGTATTGGATAATCAGTTACTGAATCAGTGGTGTTTAATTGTATCGGTCGAACCTTTGATTGAGATCACGGTGGGCACAAGCGTTGATTGGACTTATGAATCAGCTTTCAGCACTCCAGAAGAAATCTATCTTCAGCCCCATGTGAAGCCGGTACAAGTTCGCTTTGTTTCATCAGGCTTGACGGGACTGAATCATCGAATCCACGGTGAAGGAGCGGTGAAACATGCACCGACAGATAGTACTCTGCGTGAAGCCGGAGATACCTATCAATTTGAAATGAACCAGTTAGAAGAAACAAAGGGATCATATTACTGTCACAATAATCAAAGCTCCATGGACCGGCGCTGGATTTACTTTAATGTGATGAATATTGAATTATTACGTCTTCAATAGAGGGACCGATTTAAATTTATTTTGATTTTTTTTCTTTGGGGAGGAAAAGTGTTTTTTTATTCATTACTACTTGTCTCACAACTGTTGTTTTCTGCTGACACCTACCAACTGACCAATTATCTCAATCACGACACAAAGGATTTTGAACTCCTTGTCGAAAAAATGGCCCAAGAATCTTGGGCCAATCCAGAAGCTTTCCTTTTGAACTGGAAAAATGATCGTCCCGATTATTTTAATCAGTATGTGGCCGCTTACCGTAGTCGAAGCCTTCAGCAAGCTACTCCTAGCCATCCGCGGATCATAATGTTTAGTCAGAATGCCGATCTGGTCGTAAGCTTTAACGGTCATCGTCGACAAAGAGGTTTTGATAATATCGAGCTTATGAGATTCAACCACATTGATAACCGTTTTGAATTTTATGAAATGTCTTTTGTGAATTCAAAAGCTGAAATTTCAGAGCCTAATCCCCAAAAATGTCTTGAATGCCATCAGTCTGGGACCAGAACCAATGTTGATCCAAGACCCAACTGGGAACCCTATAACTCGTGGTTTGGTTTTTATGGAAGTCTCGATGACAGTACAAAGCTTTTTAAAACAGGTTTTGTGAAAAAGCACAAACTCGATCAGCCAGAACTTAAATTTTTAATCGATGAGTTTGATCAAGAAGAACTATGGTTTGAAAATTTTTGGAACAATATAAAACCAACAGATAGCCGGTATCAGTATTTAGATACCATAGTCAATGACAACTATAATGAAGCCACAATCAATGGTGACCTGACCAATCGTTTGGCGACCCTTAATCTAAGACGGGTAGCCAGGCTGATGAAAGAGAACCAAGAAGTTTATGAGCAGGTCAAATACTCCATTTGGGAGTTCACCCAATGTGGCCAGCGCGTTTCAATTTCTGATGAAGTTTTGCTGTGGCTTCGTGAGAACACCCCACTTAAAGAGAATTATGAAGTGACGGGTGCTGGAGTAGTTTATCATTGTCAATCCCATTACGAAGGTACAGGGCAGTGCCAATACTCGACTCCGACACCCAAAGTGCGTCCAGTGACTCGCCTTTCTGAAGCCATAAATCTGTTGTTTGAAAATTTTGGAGTGGTGACTGAAGATTGGTCTATGGATTTTAAAACCGGCGGTCGTTTTTCTGCTTTCGAAAGATTTGGTCTGACCAATGATCCTAGGCCACCCATGAGAAAAGCCATTAGGGATGAATTTTCTTTAGATCCTGATTTTAATGAAATGACTTGTGAAAAAGCTAAACAAGAGAGTTTAAAAAAGTTTTCTGACTTAGAGGCTATTCAAAATCTACGTGATGAAATCCTTCAAAGACAAGCACTTCTGCATCAAACCAGAGCAAGAACACCATTGATTAACCGTTGTATCTCTTGCCATGTGGAAAAGGGGTATGGCGATATACCTTATATTCCGTTTAATGATCCCGCAAAATTAAAAGATCTATTAAGCCGAACTGGCTTTAAAAGAGGCTCTCTTAAAGATGAAATTCTTTATCGTATTGGCCCCCATGCAGGCCTTGATGAACAAATGCCCCCGCGTGGTCTACCCAGCGAAGATCAGAGAAACGAGCTGTCTCTCTATATAAACAACCTGACCAATGAAGCCTTGGATTAATTTTTAGAAAGATCCAATTCAAAGTACACACCCCATTAAGACTCACTTTGCGGGGTGTATAAGGGCTTTGCAAAAGCAATGGAAAGTCTATTTTAAAGAAGACTGTGTTAAATAATTATAAATAATTCTTAGTTTTTGATCTTCGATCTCTTAATCAATACGATCTATTTATTGGGTTTTGATAAATTTTTGTGAGTTTGTTATTTTCTAAAGCACAAATAGTTTGAGAAAAACCATTGAGCCCCTCTCATTTTTTAAAAATATTTTAGGTTATATTGCTACAATGAGCCACCAGCTTGAATCAAAAAATAGAGATGACGAACCTAACTCGAGAGCTGACGAACGTTTTGAAGCCAAACTTTCGTCACAGTGAAAAGCGACGATCTATCTTAACTATCAATTTTGAATGGTTTTGACCAAGAGAGTCTGAATTGAATAAAAGAGTCTCACAACAAACATTGGGGTGACTCAAGAAGGAGATATTAATGAAAAAAGTAATCATATTATCAGTTTTATTTTTTGCATCAGTTGTTTTTGCTAGCGACTATCAAAAAGACGCAGAGGCAAAATTCAACAAACTTTCAGCCATTGAAGCTTTAAGTGCAGGTTTTGAAAAACAAGTTTATAATATTGGAATGCCTGGAACAAGCTCGTTCTACAGTCCCCTTTATGAACTTTGTGTGAATGGTAACACTGTTCAAACAAAAACGGCTAAAAAATCTTGTATTCTTTGGCAGGGTAAAAAAGATGGCGAAGTAAAAACTTTTAACAGAAAAATGGATGCCGAAAAGTATGCTAACTCTGTAACTTGTGCTGGTTTTTCTGCTCCTATGATCGTTTCTTCACCGATCAATTACACTCAAGAACAGTGTGTACTTTGGCAGGGTAAAAAAGATGGCGAAGTAAAAACTTTTAACAGAAAAATGGATGCCGATAAGTACTCTAACAACTCTGTTTGTGTTCAAACTGCAGTTGTCAGCAAAACTATTCCTACTGTTTTTACTGTTAATTTTTACAGAAACAAAATTGAGTCTAACCGTTACCTTGGTAGCCACAAGTACTCTCTTCCTGCTTGCATGAATGTTGAGCTTGAGCCAGTTCCTGCTCACTAATTCAATTTGCAATACGGATTATGAAGCCATCTGAAAATTCAGGTGGCTTTTTTTATTAAAATTGAGTTCTTTCAATGAAAATGTAAAAAA
Source organism: uncultured Pseudobdellovibrionaceae bacterium (assembly GCA_964388755.1). Lineage (GTDB taxonomy): Bacteria > Bdellovibrionota > Bdellovibrionia > Bdellovibrionales > JAGQZY01 > JAGQZY01. Next base: position 6,043 of record CAYMBT010000054.1, read on the forward strand.
ACTTTTGGGGTGAAAAATGTTTAACGCTCGTTCTTTTATTATTATGACTATTTGTCTTTTTGTTTTTTCTGCAGCCGCAGAAATCCCAGGTTTAACTTCGGCTTATACAAGTCACTTGTTAACAACAAGAAATTTAATAGTATCCAACAATCTTTTAAACGAAGAGACACCCAAAACTTGTCATCAGCAAATTTTAAACATTGCCCAAGACAATATTATTAAAATCACTCTTGCTTTTGGTTATATGGACGTCACTGGTGGACAGGATTTTAATGATTCTGGAACCAATCTCTATAAAAATGGTGACGTTCTAGATATTAACGCCAAAAATGCATTAGAAAATATTTTACTTTCAAAATGCCAAGGTCAAATCTCAAAAGTTTGTGGCTTTCGCCGATCAGGTGGTTTTATCAGTAAAACTATAACAAATCGTTTTACCGGAAAAAGATTAGAAATTAAAATAAACCTTATTCATCCAGCGGTTTCAGCTGTCGATGCTCATAATCGATCAAACTTATGGAAGCAACAAGAAGCAAGCTCTCAAAACACGCAAAGCCAGTTTTTAAATTCAGTGCTGACTGATGATGTGGTTGTTTATTTAGGACATGCTCGAAGTGGGGGTGGGCCAGACTTTTTTCCGCCCGTTTTGCGCGCCAATGGAACGGTCGATTACGGATTTTATCAGAAAAATAGAACAGGTATAAAAAACCTAATCTCTTATCTCAATCATTCCACTCAGACTGCTCCCATCATAGGTCTTTTAGCATGTAAAAGTACGGGGCTCTTTTCAAACTCAGTTAAAAAGGCCAGTCCCCATTCGATTCTGATAACCGCGAGCGATCTTTTTGATTATAACGATATTCTTCCGACCGGTTATGCCTTACTGGAGGCCATTATTAATCAAAGATGCACCGAGGTTTTTGAACGGGTTGTTAAAGTTCAGCCAAAGAGCGCTCATTTTTTAAAAATTTCCTTTTAAACACAAGGCCACTTTGTGAAACATAATATGTCGATCGATTAGACAGTGATGCGACGATATTGCATTTGAAGCCAGCAAGAATACAGTATTGCGTAGTATTATTAATGACTTAGCTTGGTATATGTTGTGCCTTATATAAGTCTAGGTATCAAAGATGCTGATAATCCAGGAGTGCTTATGAACAAAAACCTTAAAAATATATTGGCCATCGCTGCTCTATTTGCTTCCTCTTTGAGTATTGCTCACCATGGGTTTAATGAACTTGTTGCACCACCGGTCGAAAGCCAGGTGAGCCATGGCCGAACAGCTACCCATGGTAATGGTACAAATATCTCGTTAAAAGGTGAGAAGATCTATCAAAGAGCTTCTAACCAATCCAGTTGCTTTGTCGATCTTATCAAGAAGGTTGAAGCCCTTGCGCAAAACACTGATGGCCGTATTCTTGTTGGCGAAATTGAAAACAGACTGGGTTACGCTTCAGGCTCTGCTGGTTTTTTAGTGACTCTTCATGCTGATGGCCCTCACTACCTGCCCAGTTCAATCACTGTGACTCTAAAATCTCATCGTGAAAGAGACACGCAGTATAATGTTTCAAGCCATATACAGTTAGATAGAAATGGTGGATGTAGCGAAGACTCTGTTGTGCAGTTATTTAGAGACTTGATTGAGCAAGCACAAAACATACTGACCATAGATTTTTATGATGCTGGTTATGAAAATAACCAAAATCACACTTCTTCTGGTGATGTAGCGATTTAATCAAAATTTGACATATTGTAAGTTTCAGCGAGACAATAAACTTAATTTTAACAAATTAAATTTAAGAGATTTCTCGTGAACCTTGCAAACAATAAATCCTATTGTTCATTACTATGGAAGCATGTCTGCGTGAGGCCAAACAGTAGCCTAAGACCATGCTGCATCTTTGAAGCTGATGATAGTGAATTCCCTAATTTTGATGAGCAGCTATCAGCCCTCAATCACAATACTTTTAAAACAATAAGACAACAAATGCTCGACAATCAGAAAATAAAGGGTTGTGAGAAGTGTTATGAACAAGAGGATAATAATCTATTAAGCCTACGAAATTTATCTAATAAGAATCTGAGCCCTTTGCTCGGAGACGAAAAAACAACGATTGACTTTAATTCGATTGAATCAGTTGAATTGTTTCTTGGAGATTTATGCAACCTCAAGTGTGTTATGTGCTCTCCTCGCCTGAGCACTAAGTGGAGAGAAGATTATAAATTATTAGGCTGGCCACTTGAAGAACGACCCCAACAAAATCAATACACAGAGTTTCTATCTAAACTTCCTCGTCTCAAAGAAGTCAAATTTGTTGGCGGAGAGCCGATGCTCCATAAAGATCATTTTGATCTCATTGAAAATTTAGCCAGGCAAGCAGACAAAACAACATTAGAGTATTCAACCAATGCTACATGTTTTGTAGAAGATAAAATTTTTGAAAAGTGGTTGAATTTTAAAAAAGTAAAAATATTTTTAAGCATAGATGGTACTGACTTAACTAATGAATATATTCGTTACCCTTCGAAGTGGTGTGAAATTGAAAAAATAACGATTGAATACCTTTCTCGTACTTTGGGTCAAGATAAGTTCGAGATTAACATTTTATGTACAGTCTCTTTGTTTAATATTTTTAAACTCAATGATTTATACAATTGGTTTGAGGGGTTAAAAAATAAATTTCCCCATTCGCAGCTCAAAGATTTAATATTTGTCCCTCTCAGTAGTCCTATATATATGAGTATTAATGAGATGCCCATGGCATTTAAAATAAAAGCTATTCAATCATTGCCGAAAAAGCATTGGGCTTACGAAAGTTTAAAATCATGGCTGAGTTTTGATTCACAGACAATGTATCCCAATATTAAGTTTACGTCTTATATTGAATCAATTGATAGAGCCAGAAGGATCAATGTTCTAGATTACATCCCTGAGCTTTCAGAATTGATTAACCACAACAGACCAGAGACACATAAGCGATCAACAGATCCAGTATAAAATGAGTCTATAAATAAATGTCGATCACAAAAAAGTGTCTCATTTGTCTCATTCTCTCAATGATGCGTCTCAAGTCTGGTTAGACTTTCATCACTATCAAAAAGTTGTACGCCTGTTAGCCAATATATACGATCTTTGCTGGCCTTAGTTTTGCTTTATAAGGGTTTATGAAGAATTTTAAAGAGGGAGGGCTTATGGCTCGCAATCAAAAAAGTAAATGGGTCGTTGGCATGACTTTAACAGGTCTTATGTTGTTGTTTCAAAACTGTGGTCAGCAGGTCAGCTTTGTTGACAGTGAGTCTGCTTTTAAATTAACAGGGGAAAGACTCATCATTGTTGATGATGGCGATGGTATTGAGGGTCAATCCAGTCTGCCGCTTCTTCAGGATCAATTTTTTATTGATGAAGCTCTCACTGATATTAGTGATGAAGGTACAATGATGGAGAACGAAGTTGTATTCGACGATCAAGCTCCAACTCAGCAAGAAGCAGTGATTGAAGTTGTTATGGTTGAAAACAACACAATGAGTACAGAAGAAGAGCCTACCGCAATTGAAAATCAAGAGGTTATGAATGAGGCTCCAGTAGTCACAGAAAACCCTATTCTTAACGAATCATTACCCGTAGAAGTTGTGGCCGAAGAAAAAAATGAAATCAAAGAAGAAATAAAAGAAGAAAAGCAAGAAATGGTAGAAGTGATTAAAGAAGAAAAGAAAGAAATCGTTGAAATGATAAAAGAAGAAAAACAAGAGATGGTTCAAGAACTTAAAGAAGAAAAACAGGCCGCCGTTGAAGAAAAGAAAGAAGAAATTCTGCAACAAGAAACTGATAATAATGTTCCGACCCAAGAAATCGTGGGCGAAGCACAACATTATCTTTGTGTCGTTGCAGGTAAAGGAAAATCAACTCATATTGGGCTTATTGAGGAAGTTTTAGCTAAAAACTCCACACCTAACTCGCTTTGTATGACAAAGAATGCTTGCCTCAACATTATGTCTCAGTCTTTTGATGTTATCGAAGCTAAATACACTGGCTTCTGTAAAAACGATAAAGCCCATACTTTTCGAATTGCTGATGGCGACGCTGTTGCACTGATCAACCAATTGAATCAGTAATTTTTTTGAAGGGCCCATCTAAAGTTGACTTCAACGAATCAAAGTCAACTTTAGATGGTAGGGGTTTAGATATCGCTCACCATGCTGGTCAATTCTTTGACGGGCTAATCAACGACTTAGGGGACTTGATTAATAATACAGATGAGAAAAACTCATATTTTCTATGCGTTCTCTTTTTTGTTGATCTGTTAGACGATCACCATCTCTGTTTCTTTTTCTATTCTGAATCATTTGCATTTTCTCTTCATCAATAGCTGATCTTACTTTTTGGCCATAAGCGGCTTTTTTAACATAAGATTTTTCGCTCTCTTTTTGCTGTTCAGGCTGTTTTTTATCGGGCGAGTTTTTTTTGTTATCATTGATGTCACGAGTGTTGGTTTTAGTATTCTTAACTTCTCTTTCTGTAGATTTCATATCGACTCCTTGTAACGATTTGATGATCTAAAATTGCAAGACATGAGCCAGATGTAAGACTCTGTTATTTAGATTCTGATTTGATAAATGTATTTTTTTGTTCAAAATAAGGGTCAATATGTAACTCTCACTGGGGATGTTTGCCCAGTGATACGAATGGTTTTTTTAACTTTGATTTCACACAAGATTCTAGTGAGTTTTGACCAAAACAACATGATCATCATTGAGTTTGCGAGAAAGGGTTTTACGGTCAATGCCAAGCTGTTCGGCCGTTTTAACCTTTAGGCCATTATTCTTTTTTAAGGCATACTGAATGTAGCGGCTATTTAAATCATCAATTGAAATTATTTCGCTATCACTGACCATAAAGATATTGTTATCAGATTCAACTGGAGTCGGTTTTTCAAATCCGGAGCTCAGATCGGTCTCATTATCTGGACTATCAAAAATCAAGTCGTGGGCATCGATCACCTTAGAATTACAAAGAACCACAGATCTTTCGATTAAATTTTCAAGTTCTCTGACGTTTCCTGGCCAATGTCTTTCAGTGAGAGCCCTGTAGGCTTCCTCTGTAAAACCATCGAGTTTGATATCATTGATGGCTGTGTATTTTTTTAAAAAATAATCGGCCAGTGGTATAATATCTTCTTTTCTTTCAGAAAGTTTCGCTAACCTAATCGGTATAACATTAAGCCGATAGTATAAATCTTCTCGAAACCGTCCTTGTAAGACTTCTTTTTTAAGATTTTTATGGGTTGCAGAAACGATACGACAGTTTATTTTTCGACTTTCATTTTCTCCGATTCTTTTAATGGTTCGCTCTTGCAGAACACGAAGAATTTTAGCTTGAAGATTAAAATTGAGGTCACCAATTTCATCCAGAAAAAGTGTTCCGTCTTTGGCAGCCTCAAAAAGACCGACTCTTTTTTCGACAGCACCGGTAAAAGCGCCCTTGTTATAACCAAAAAGTTCAGATTCAATCAGGTTTTCTGGGATAGCCGAACAATTCACTGCAATAAATGGTTTATTACGTCTAGAGCTGTACTGATGAATCGCTTGGGCCACCACCTCTTTTCCTGTGCCACTTTCTCCGAGAATCAAAACATGGGACTGTGAATTGGCAACACGTTTAGCAAATTCCATGGTGTGCAAAAAAATGGCACTTTGCCCAATGATGCTATCGGGATAGTTCGTGTTATAGAGTGAAGCTTCGTTTTCAATAATATCAGTGGCCTCATCCACGAGGCTCTTCAAAGAGGCTAACTTAAAAGGTTTAATTAAAGTGCTATAGACCCCAGACTTAGCAGCTTCTAACTGAAAAGATGAGTCTTGCTGGCCTGTAACGATGATAACAGGTGGGGCATTGCCAATTTCTCTGAGGGACTGACAAAGTTCTGTTCCAGTCATATTCGGTAAGCATTGGTCGCTGACCACAATATCAAAACCATTTTTTCTTTCAGAGAGTGCGTTCACGGCTGTTTCTGCATCACTAAATGCCGTGATGTCGTAGCCTTTAGAGTTAAAATAATGGCTAATGAGTTCTCTCATGCAGGGGTCATCTTCAACTAGAATCATTTTTGTACTTTTCGACATTATTTCGCCTTCCATAAACCACCCCATCTGACAGACCCAGGAAGGAGTCTGTACAAGATGAGGTGGAGCCAGTGTGTTGGGAAAATTCGTTTTAAAAAATTAAAGACATGGGCGTCCAAAGTTCCATAAACTTTTAAGCCATCATTTTTTTTATCTATATTTGAAATAATAGTTTTTGCGACCTTAGTGGGTGAGGTGGTCGAATAACCCATGAGTTTTTCTATAAAGGGGATAATTGATTGATAATATTCACAGTGTGGTCCCTTTAAAAGAGAACTCATTTTTGCTTTTGGAGTCATAAGTACATTTTTATAGGATTCTGAATTCACAAAACCCAGTTCAATCAGATTCACTCGAATACCAAAGGGTCTGGCCTCATACCAAAGGGCCTCTGTGGCACCTTCTAGTGCGTGCTTTGAGGCACTGTATGATCCCATAGTGGGAAAACCTAAAATACCAGACACTGAAGACACATTGATGATATGACCACTTCTTTGTTCTCGCATGATTGGTAAAATTGAACGAATTAAGGTCATAGGTCCCAAATAATTTGTTTTAATTTGTAAAAGTTCACAGCTTGAGTCCATATGTTCGACGACCCCTCTGTAACAGAGGGCTGCATTATTAATCAGAACGTCAACGCGGCCCCATTTGCAAGAGATGTAATTCACCAAAGAATAGATTTCATCCTCGTGGAGAACGTCTAAAGGTCGTATTTCAAAACGATCACTGGCCGGGTACTTTGCATTTAACTCATCAATAGAATGGGATCTGCAGGTGCCAATGACTTTAAAATCCTGCCTTTGATAAAGTAAGTTTATGAGCTCGGCTCCTATACCTGAGCTACAACCAGTAACAATAACTACGGGTTGTATGGGGTTTTTAAAGTTCACTGTAAATTCCCTGTGATTTTGAGACAGCCGATTTTATAACTTGTAGACATTTTTTGACATCAAAAGGCTTTGTTAAAAAGATAGTGTCTGGAAGTATTTCTTTAAAATATTGAGTCACCAAAGCATTATCTATTGCTGAAATAAGGTAGGTGTGAGCCTTAGAGTTTTTAACCTCATCTGAGCCTAAAAATTCGACTCCGGTTTCTGAACCCGCCAAAAATATATCCGAAATTATAATATCGTAATGGCGAGAATCATTTGAAAGTTCAATTTTCTTTTTGGCTTCTTCAACACTGACGGACCAATCAATCTGTGTGTTTTTAAAAAGTCGCTTGAGTGTGTGTTCCCAAATCGGTTTTAAGTTTAAATCGTCTTCAACAATTAAAATTTTTAGTGTCATGATGTCCCAACTCTCATATGTTTCACTACTATTAAATAAAACCGTATATGTGTACTAATTATAAATAAACATTTCCTATG
>CAYMBT010000055.1:0-13427 GCA_964388755.1 uncultured Pseudobdellovibrionaceae bacterium
AGTTTTCATTGGCATTTTATAACCCGCTAAACGAAAAGCTTCTTGAGCTTGCTCGCGAGTCACACCGTTAATTTCAAATAATACAGTTCCAGGCTTAACAACGGCTGCCCAGTACTCTGGACTTCCTTTACCACTACCCATACGAACTTCAGCAGGCTTTTTAGTAATCGGCTTATGTGGGAAAACACGAACCCAGATTTTTCCGCCACGCTTAACACTTCGGCTGATCGCAATACGAGCGGCTTCGATTTGTCGAGCTGTTAGCCAAGCATCGGCTTGAGCCTGGATACCATAATCGCCAAAAGCGACTGTGTTACCACGGGTTGCAAAACCTTTACGACGACCTTTGTGCTGTCTTCTCCATTTGACTCTTTTAGGACTTAACACGGCCTGCCTCCTCAACTTCTTTTTGCGAAAGAACATCACCTTTATAAATCCAAACCTTAACCCCTAGAATTCCGTAGGTGGTTAAAGATTCTGCCGTACCGTAATCAATGTCGGCTCTGAGAGTATGCAAAGGTACGCTTTTTTCATTATACCATTCTGTACGAGCGATCTCGGCGCCATCAAGACGACCAGAAACCTGAACTTTAATACCACGAACTCCGCCTTTAATGGCTGAAGCGATGGCTTTTTTAAGAGCTCTTCTCCAAGAAACACGTTTCTCTAATTGAAGAGCAATGTTTTCTGCAACCAGCTGAGCATCAACATCTGGTTTTCTAACCTCTTGGATGTTCACACGAACTTCGTTGGTTGTGAGTTTTTGTAATTCGTCACGGAGCTGATCAATACCAGCGCCTTTTTTACCAATAACAACACCAGGACGAGCTGTAGAGATAAGAACTTTAAGCTTGTTAGCAGCGCGCTCCATCTCGATTTTAGCAATACCAGCGTGCTTTAGTTTTTTCTTAAGATAATTACGAAACCTGATGTCTTCATGAAGCTGTTCAGCGTAAAGTTTACCTTGAGCATACCAACGGCTTTCCCAAGTTCTAATAACACCGACTCTTAAACTGATTGGATTAACCTTCTGACCCATGGATATTACCTTTCATCCAAAACTAAGTTGATGTGACTTGTTTTCTTTTTGATTAATGAGGCGCGCCCTTGTGCTCTGGGCATATGTCTTTTCATAAAAGGGCCTTTATCAACCAAAAGTTCTTTGATGTAGAGATTGTCGACATCAATCACTTGTTTTTGTTCTGCATTTGCAACAGCTGATTCAACTAATTTTTTAATCATGGCCGCTGATTTTTTATTGTCGTGGGTTAAAATACGGATGGCTTCGTTCACCATCTTGCCACGAACCATGTCAGCCACGATTCTTGCTTTTTGCTCACCCACTCGGGCAAATTTTAAACTCGCTTTTACTTCCATGATTTACCTACTTTGCCTTTTTCTCTGCGTGACCGTGGAAAGTCCGTGTTGCTGAGAATTCACCCAACTTGTGACCAATCATATTTTCATTCACATAAACTGGTACGAATTTACGGCCATTATGAACCGCAAAAGTAAGACCAATCATCTCTGGGAGAACAGTAGAACGACGGGACCAAGTTTTAATTGCTTTTTTATCGCCGCCTTCTGTTGCTTTGAACACTTTTTTCATAAGGTGTTCGTCAACAAAAGGACCTTTTTTCATAGAGCGTGCCACGTGCGTATCTCCTTACTTCTTATTACGATGTTTAATAATAAAGCGATCAGTCGCTTTATTTTGTCGAGTTTTATAACCCTTACAAGGTTGGCCCCAAGGACTGCGAGGATGGTTACCTTTACCGCGTCCTTCACCACCACCCATAGGATGATCGACAGAGTTCATAGCCATACCGCGAACAGAAGGTCTTTTACCTTTCCAGCGATTACGACCGGCTTTACCAATAGTAATGTTTTCGTTATCTGTATTTCCAACTTGGCCCACAGAAGCTCTGCAAACAGAGAGAACTTCGCGAATTTCGCCAGAAGGAAGTTTAACCTGAGCTGAATCACCAACACGACCAACAAGAGTTGCGGCAGTTCCAGCACCACGACAGAGCTGACCACCTTTACCGGGGCGAAGCTCAACGTTATGGATAATTGTACCAACAGGCATTTCTGAAAGTTTTAGGCTGTTACCAGGTTTAATATCGGCTTTGCTACCAGAAACAACTTGTGCGCCCACTTCAAGACCAACAGGTGCGATGATGTATGATTTTGCGCCGTCAGCGTAATGCAAAAGAGCAATACGGCAAGAACGGTTTGGATCGTACTCGATAGCAGCAACAGTGGCTGGTACATCGAGTTTTTCGCGACGGAAATCAATAATACGATATTTCTTCTTATGACCGCCACCTTGGTGACGAATCGTAATTTGACCGTAGTTATTTCTAGCGCCGGTTCTTCTGTTAGGTTCAGTCAGTGCTTTTTCTGGTTTTGTTTTAGTGATTTCACTAAAATCAAAACCCGTCATTCCACGACGACCAGGGCTGGTTGGGCTATACTTTTTAACTCCCATTTTTAAGCTCCCTCAAAAATTGCGATTTTTTGACCTTCGGCCAATTTCACGAATGCTTTTTTCTTATATTTTGGTGGACCAAAACGGGCTTGTTTTTTAAGCCATCTTGTTCTGCTCACCAAAGTGCGCACGTCTGTGACTTTTACATCAAAAGCTTTTTCGACGGCGTTACGAATTTCTAGTTTAGTCGCTTCTCTGTGCACTTCAAATACGTATGTATTGAACTGAGCGTAAGCTGAAGACTTTTCAGTCAACATTGGTTTTTTGATAATGTCGTACATTACTGCACCCCACATTTTTCAGCGATTTTTGAAAGGGATGACTCGGACAAAATCACGTTGTCATATTTCAATAGGTCATAAACATTAAGACCCTCGACGTTGTTATATCTAAAGCTAGGAAGATTACGAGTCGCTCGGTCAAAGTTTGCATTTTTATCGTTATCGATAATCAGTGCTTTATTAAGACCAAAAGTCTCTAAACGAGTGGCTAGTTCTTTTGTTTTACCATCTTTTGAAGTCATGTCAGACACAACAAAAAGACGACCTTCTTTATAAAGGTAAGAAAGTGCTGAACGAAGTCCAAGCTGTTTTACTTTTTTGTTCACGTTAAAAGAATAGTCACGTGGATGAGGTCCGTGAATCACAGAACCACCACGAAGAAGTGGCGAACGGATAGAACCCTGACGAGCGCTCCCTGTTCCTTTTTGTTTATAAGGCTTTTTACCACCACCGCTCACATCACTTCTGTTTTTAGTGTTGTGAGTTCCCTGTCTACGACTAGCAAGCTGCCAACGAACAAGGGTGTGTAGAACGTCTTTACGAAGCTCTTCGTTAAGTAAAGCCTCAGGAACTTCTACTTCTCCTGATTTATTCTTTTTCCAATCGAGTACTGCTAATTTTGCCATCATGATCACCGTTACTGTTTCTGCATTCGCACAAGACCGTTACGAGCTCCGGGTACAGGTCCTTTAACAAGGACAAGTCCGTTCTCTGCTTGTACATCTACGATCTCTACATTTTTTACTGTTACTGTTTCGTCACCAAAATGACCGGGTAATTTTTTACCGGCGATCACCTGACCAGGCCAAGTTCTGTTTCCGATGGAACCAGGTTGACGATGGAAAGTTGAACCATGGGCCGCAGGACCACCTGCGAAATTATGTCTTTTAAGAACACCCGCAAAACCACGACCTTTTGACTTGGCAGTGATTTTGATGATTTGTCCTTTTTCAAAAGTTGATGCATCCACTTGTTGTCCGATTTGAACACCATCTGGAAGCTCTTCTTGTCTGATTTCACGAGAGAATTTTGCACCCTTAGTTGAGCCCATTTTTTTAAAACGACCTTTTTCAGCGGCCGACATATTTTTTTCGGCTTTCTCGAGAAGAGAAATCTGTACAGCTGTGTAATTGTCGTTTTGTTTGTTCTTAACTTGGGTGATTGTCCAAGGTTTAACTTTAAGAACTGTGACTGGGATTTGTAGGCCGTCTTCAGAGTAAATCGAGGCCATTCCAACTTTGAAACCATACATACCGTTAAGCACAACTTTTTGGTTGGCTGCGGCTTCTTGAGTACTGGTTTCTATATTCTCAGCGGAAGCCTTTGTCTTACTTTCTTCGACAACCTCTTCCGGTTTATTTTGTTCGCTCATTTTCTTACCTCTTTAATCATCAGAAAGATTTGATCTCAACGTCAACACCAGCAGATAGATCAAGCTTCATAAGCTGATCAATGGTTTGCTGAGTGGGTTCTAATATATCTAGTAATCTTTTATGTGTTCTAATTTCAAATTGCTCGCGCGATTTTTTATCAACGTGTGGCGATCTTAAAACAGTATAGCGATTTTTACGGGTTGGTAATGGAATGGGTCCCGCAACTCTTGCGCCTGTTCTACGAGCAGTATCTACAATCTCTTTCGTCGATTGATCGAGTAGCTTGTGATCAAACGCTTTTAATCGAATACGAATCTTCTGGCTCTGCATTTTCTCGCCTCTTTAACTAGCTAATAACATTATCAATTTCTACCTTTTAATCGCTGGTAGTCGCTGCTAATGCCGGTTTTAAACGTTATAGACCGGCGAGTATGCATGGAGGGCGGTGTCTTTGTCAATGGCTCTTTTTTAATTTTATTGATCTTTTTGTTGGGTTTATTTTTGGGGGCTCGTGATGTGACCGCGGGCATCCTGCCCTCGCCAGCATCGGCCCCAAAAGGGGCCGAGCGCTTCCAGCTTGCTGGAGGTTCACATCATTAGCCCCATAAAATAAACCCAACAAAAGAGAGTCAGATAAAATTGAGGGGGAAAAGAGATGGGGGTGGGAATTGGTGGAAGGATGGGCTGATTGAAAAGGTAGGGGGTTGGGGTGGCTTGCTGTTGGGGGCTCTGGGGTGGGCGCAGGTGGGTTTAGATGATGAGCTGGAGATAGGTTTAGATTATGGGGCAGATAGATTAGGGTGACTATGTATATGGGCTTGTTTGGGGGAAGAACTTTGAAAAATTTAAGGGATTAATTTTGAGTGCGATTGGGTGATGGAATGATTGGGGTAGAACTTATGGGCTTGATTCAATCAAGAGGGGGAAAGAATTTATTGGGGGTAGGAATAAAAAAAAGCCCGCGAGGGGCTTTTTATATTCGTTGTTTTTATGAGGGATTATCGGCCGCCGCGGAAAAAGGGGGCTGGCGGGGTTGGAGCTGGGGGCAGGGACTCACGCCTGTCAATCTCTTGGAGGAGCTCGAGTTTTACGAGTTCGAGGGTTAGGTTATGGAGAGCTCGTCTGGCTTCGTTAAGATGGTAAATATCCAGTAATAATTCTTGAAGCTCTCGCATGGCTCCGGATGAGCGGCCGACTGCGCGATTTTGATCGCGGATTCGTCTGTCATTTAAAGTTTTTATTTCTCTTAAAATTGTTTCTTGCTCGCTTAACAGTTCTGCCCGCTCTTGTAATTCGGCATCAGTGAGACTCTGTGAAATAAAGTCCTGAGCTTGGATAATATTATTTTTAGCTTCAGCTTGATCCAAGAGGCTATTGACACGAGCATCGATTTGTTTATTTTCTTGATCGTCTGAAGGTGGTCTGATTGTTGGCTGTTCTCGGCGCGGGTTACTTTGAGAACGTAGACGGCGAATGAGGGCTCGACGCTCGGATATAAAATCTGCGTTTTGACCACCAGTAATAGTGATGCCGTTTCCGCCGTTAACGATATCCAGTTGTCTTTCGATTCTTTCAAGTTCATCGAGCTTGTTTTCGTAATCAGAAATCTTGCTCTCTGACCAAGAGGATTTGGGCGTTCCCATGAAGTTGATACTGCTGACTAAATTATTTTGTTTATCAACCAGTTCTTGTGCTGATTGCTGAGCTTGAATTTGATGGGCTTCTTCAGAAGTGTCAGAACAGGCCACAAAATTTAAACTCAGACTTAAGACAATCAGACTTTTAAAAAATGCTTTAGTATCAATCAGCATGAAAAAACCTCTTTCATTGGTTAATGGGTTTGTCAGATTTATTTTTTTGTAAAAGTAGCATGCTTAAAGCTTTAGGCCTTAAAAATGTTTTTTAATGGGTAACAAGTACATATAAGCTTAAGAATAGTCGCTTAAACTTTTGACAGCTTGTATCTACTAACTATTAAAAACATTCAGGAAATGGATGAATTTGTCTAAATCACAAAATACAGTGCTACAGGACTCAATTTATATTGCTGCCTTAGAAAATAATCTCTAACAACAAATAGACTTTCTTTTTAGAGTCATTTTTTTCAACACTAATAATAGAGTGATTATATGCGGCCCATTTTTTGGAGGATTTCTCGTTGAACGCGGTCTGGGATGACGGCGTATTCGTGGAATTTCATGATGAAGGTTCCGCGCCCCTGGGTGAGAGAGCGAAGATCGGTGGCGTAGCCAAAAAGTTCGGCCAGTGGGACTTCGGCTTCGACAGCTTGAAGGTGACCTTTGTTGGCTGTTCCGTTCACTTTTCCGCGGCGAGAATTGATGTCGCCAATCACTGATCCAAGAAAATCATCAGGACACACGACTTCTACAAAAAACATGGGCTCTAGAAGCTGAGAGTTTGAACTTCTCATGGCGTCGCGCGCGGCCATGGAGCTCGCGATTTGAAAGGCGGCTTCATGGGCTGACTCGTCTTCGAATTCAATGGCGGTGATTGTGGCTTTAACACCAAGAACTTGGTAGCCGGCCACTACGCCATTCTCAAGAGCCTCTGTAACACCTTTGATAGCGGCGTTTTTAAATTCTGGAGTGAGGTTTTTTGCTTCAAGCTTACAAATGACTTGGTTTCCTTGGAGGGATGCTTGTTTTTCAAGGTGGACAGTCACTGTTGCGGCTTGAAGTTTTCCGGCCACTTCGCGCTCGAAGCGTTTTTGGGCTTTAGATTCTTGGCCGATGGTTTCGCGGTAAGACACTTGGGGCTTACCGACGTTAGCATCCACTTTAAATTCTCTTTTAAGACGATCCACTAAAATTTCAAGATGAAGTTCGCCCATACCACTTAAAAGGAGTTGGCCGGTTTCGGGATCTGTTCTTAAAGCGCTGGATGGGTCCTCTTGAATCAGACGATGAAGGCTTTCCATCATTTTGGTTTGTTGGGCAGTGGATTTGGCTTCGATTACAACAGAAATCACAGGATCAGGAAATTGGATAGACTCTAACACTACGGGATTTGATGTTTCACAAAGTGTGTCGCCAGTGGCGGTAAACTTTAATCCAATGATGGCACCGATATCGCCGGCTTTTAGCTCTTTGATCTCTTCTCTTGAATTGGCGTGCATACGAACGATTCTTGAGACCCGTTCTTTTTTGTCTTGTCGAGTGTTGAGAAGCTGGGTTCCGACTTTGATAATCCCCGAATAAACGCGAACGTAGGTCAAACTTCCAGCAAAACTATCGCTTGCGATTTTAAAGGCCAGAGCCACAGGAAAATGATCAAACTCAGTTTTACAAACAATCTCTTTATCGTTGTTCTTAAGATCAATGCCGACAATCTCTGAGCGATCAATGGGTGAAGGCAAATAATCAACAACCCCATCAAGCAAAGGTTGCACGCCTTTGTTTTTAAAAGATGAACCACAAAATACGGGAGTCACTTTAAGCGCTAAAGAACAAGCCCTTAAAACTTTCTTTAAAAATTCTGGAGTGATCTCTTCACCACCTAAATAAAGTTCTGCCAGTTCATCGTTGTGATCAGCCAGAGCTTCAATCAATGATTCGCGGGCTTTAAGATAAGCCTCTTGATAATCGCTAGGCACAGGGCGGGATTCAAACTTTGCATCTTTGTCGTCAGACTTCCAGGTAAGAGCTAAACCTTTAACAACGTCAATCATTCCACAAAATTCATCTTCGCTGCCAATAGGTATTTGAGCGAGAACTGGGTTAGCAGCTAACTTTTCGCGAATGGTATTTACACTCATCTCAAAATCGGCACCCACGCGATCCATTTTATTAATAAAACAAATTCGAGGAACTTTATAACGGTCGGCTTGTCGCCAAACGGTTTCGGATTGGGGCTCAACACCATTAACGGCATCAAAAACAGCAACGGCACCATCGAGGACTCGTAAGCTTCTTTCGACCTCAATGGTAAAATCAACGTGTCCTGGGGTATCGATAATATTGATTCTGTGGTCGTTCCAAAAAGTCGTGGTGGCAGCAGAGGTGATCGTGATCCCACGCTCTTGTTCTTGCTCCATCCAATCCATAGTGGCGTCACCATCGTGGACTTCGCCCATTTTATAATTTTTGCCAGAATAATAAAGAATTCGCTCGGTGGTTGTGGTTTTACCAGCGTCAATATGGGCCATTATGCCAATATTTCTGGTAAAATTAAGTTCTTCGATCTTCTGTGGGTCGGCTGCAGACATAGGCTTTTTTAATACAGTTTAGCTTTCATTGCGAGAAAAATTGAGAATCAAAAAAAAAGCCATGGGTCTTTAAGAGCCATGGCTATTATTAAATTTGAAAAATAAAAACTACCAGTTGTAGTGAGAGAAGGCTCTGTTGGCTTCAGCCATTCTATGAACATCTTCTTTCTTTTTGATAGAGTTTCCACGATTGTTGTAAGCATCAACAAGCTCACCAGCAATACGAGAAGCCATATCTTTTTCGCCTCTGTCACGAGAGTAAGTGGTCAACCAACGAAGGGCTAACGTCACACGACGTGAAGGACGAACATCAACAGGAACTTGGTAAGTGGCTCCACCAACGCGGCGAGAACGAACTTCAAGTTGTGGTTTGATATTTTCAACAGCTTTCTTAAAAACTGCAACAGGCTCTTCGCCGGCCACTTTATCTTTAAGCTGATCAAGGGATTTATAAACGATAGACTGGGCTACGCTCTTTTTACCATCAAGCATGATTTTATTAACAAACTTGGCGATAAGAACATCATTATAGATGGGATCTGGAGCAACTTCTCTTTTGTAACTGGATTTGCGACGTGACATTTTCTTTCCTTATTAGCTCTTAGGTCTTTTAGCGCCGTATTTAGAACGACCACGCAAACGGTTAGAAACACCTTGAGTATCTAAAACCCCACGAACAATGTGATAACGACAACCTGGAAGATCTTTCACACGACCACCACGAATCAACACAACACTGTGCTCTTGGAGGTTGTGACCGATTCCTGGGATATAAGAGATCACCTCGTAACCATTAGAAAGTCTGACCTTGGCCACCTTTCTAAGAGCTGAGTTCGGTTTTTTGGGTGTTGTCGTGTAAACACGAGTACAAACACCGCGTCTTTGAGGACACTTAGTGAGAGCAGGAGAGCTGCTTCTCTGTGTCTTCGACTTACGTTCGCTGCGGATCAACTGGTTAATAGTTGGCATTTTTCTCCTAAAATTAAATCAAGGCGGCAAAAGTATTAAATTGCAGCCAAGAGGTCAAGTTATTTCAAAATATCACTCAGGACGAGCCTGAGTTCTTTCTTGGGAACCCTCTAAAGCAAGGGAACCCATATCATCTTCAATATCATCCACAAGGATTGGGAGTTTTTTATAGGTTGAAAGGCCTGTTCCGGCAGGAATCAAGCGACCCATAATAATGTTCTCTTTTAATCCTATGAGGCTATCTGTTTTAGAATGAACAGCGGCATTGGTCAGAACTTTTGTGGTCTCTTGGAAAGAGGCCGCAGAAATCCAACTGTCTGTGCTCAGTGAAACCTTAGTGATTCCAAGAAGAAGGGGATCAAAAGTGGCTAATTGGCCACCTTCTGTAGAGACTCGCTCGTTCTCTTCTTCGAAGACATATCTTTCGACCTGTTCACCAGCCAGAAGACGCGTATCCCCTGGATCAAGAACAGTCACTTTACGTAACATTTGACGAACAATAGTTTCGATATGCTTATCGTTGATCGAAACCCCTTGAAGGCGATAAACCTCTTGGATTTCATCAACCAGGTAAGCTGCTAGCTCTTTTTCTCCAAGAACTTTAAGAACGTCATGGGGATTGGTTGGTCCATCCATAAGAGCCTCACCGGCTTTTACAAATTCACCTTCACGAACCGCAACGTGTTTACCTTTAGGAATCAAGTATTCCATTTGCTCACCGATATCTGGTGTCACAATCACACGTTGTTTACCTTTAACGTCTTTACCAAAAGTCACGTATCCATCAATTTCAGAAACGATGGCGGCTTCTTTTGGAGTTCTCGCTTCAAAAAGTTCGGCCACACGAGGTAGACCACCGGTAATATCTTTTGTTTTAGAAGTTTCTCTATGGATCTTGGCAACGATTTCACCAGAGTTCACAGTCGAACCTTCGTTCACCATCATCTGTGCACCCACTGGGATAACGTATCTTGCTGGGATATCACGACCTGGAAGTTTTAATGGCTCACCGTCTGGGCCGACAATGTAAATTGTTGGTTTAGAACCATCGGCTGTTTTACCTTCGGTAATAACCTTGGTGGCAAAACCAGTCACTGGATCCACTTGCTCAAGAACAGTTACACCTTCAACGATACCTTCGAAACGAATAGTACCTGTCAAGTCGGCAACGATTGGATTAGAGTACGGATCCCATTCGGCAAGTTTAATACCTTTTTGAATTTGATCCCCTTCTTTAAAGTAAAGAAGTGTTCCGTAAACAAGTTTGAAGTTTTCTTTTTCACGACCATTTTCATCAGTCACAAGAAGTTGACCGGTACGGTTAAGTACAACCAGTTTGCCTTCTTTGTTTTGTACAAATTGTACACCCTGAAGTTTGATGATCCCGTCATAACGACTGGTATGAACAGATTGTTCAACCGCACGAGAAGCAGTACCACCCAAATGGAAGGTTCTCATCGTGAGCTGTGTACCGGGTTCACCGATCGACTGAGCTGCGATAATTCCAACAGTCTCGCCAAGGTTAACGATGTTACCGCGAGAAAGATCTCGTCCGTAACATTTCACACAAACACCGCGACGGGTTTCACATGTCAGAACAGAGCGAACAACAATTTTTTCGAGGATTGTAGAATCAATTTTATCAATATGGGCTTCAGTGATTTGCTCACCGGCTTTAACAATAGGTTTATCGTTAGCAGGATCAATCACATCTTCTAAAGCGATACGACCTAGAACGCGATCACCCATTGGGTAAATCACTTCTCCGCCTTCAACGATAGGTCTAATTTCAAGACCATCTTTTGAACCGCAATCCTCTTCTGTGATAACAACATCTTGAGCCACATCAACAAGACGTCGAGTGAGGTAACCAGAGTTGGCTGTTTTAAGAGCGGTATCGGCTAGCCCCTTACGAGCTCCGTGAGTCGAAATAAAGTACTGAAGCACTGAGAGACCTTCACGGAAGTTAGCCGTGATCGGAGTCTCGATGATCTCGCCTGATGGTTTAGCCATCAGACCACGCATTCCGGCCAGCTGTCTGAGCTGAGCGGCAGAACCCCTGGCTCCAGAATCAGCCATGATGAAAATAGAGTTGAAAGAATCTTCAACCACTTTTTTATCACCGACAGTGAATTCTTGTTTTTCGATTCCGGCTTGCATTTGTTTTGCAACCTTGTCACCTGTTTGAGCCCAAATATCCACAACCTTGTTGTAGCGCTCACCATCAGTGATAAGACCTTCATCGTACTGAGCTTGGATCTCTTTCACTTGAGCATCGGCATCAGCAAGAAGTTGATTTTTATTATCAGGGATAACCATGTCATCAAGACAGATTGAAATCCCTGCACGAGTTGAATAATGAAAACCTGTGGTCATCAAACGATCGGCCATAATGGCTGTCGCTTTTGCACCCGCAAGACGGAAGCAACGGTCAATCAAAACCGCCACTTGTTTTTTAGTCATAGTACGGTTGACTTCTTCAAACGGAACTTCTTTCGGAACGATGTCGCTAAGAAGTGAACGACCCACAGAAGTGTCACGCACTTTACCGTGGATACGAACTTTACAAGCGGCTTGTAAATCGATGGTTCCAGATTCGTAGGCAAAAATAACTTCTGAAGTGTTCGAGAATATACGACCTGTACCACGAGCGCCGGGGCGAACACGTGTCATCCAGTAAAGACCTAAAACGATATCCTGTGTCGGATTGATAATAGGCTTACCACTGGCAGGAGAAAGAATATTGTTAGTCGACATCATAAGAACTCGGGCTTCAACCTGAGCTTCTACTGATAACGGAACGTGAACCGCCATTTGGTCACCATCAAAGTCAGCGTTAAAAGCTGTACAAACAAGAGGGTGAAGTTGAATAGCTTTACCTTCATGAAGAACAGGCTCAAAAGCTTGAATACCTAATCTATGAAGTGTTGGCGCACGATTTAGCATCACAGGATGCTCGCGAACCACGTCGGCTAAAATGTCCCAAACTTCGATGGCTTCGTGTTCGACCATGCGTTTGGCTTGTTTAATAGTTGAAGTAAAACCTTGCTCTTCAAGTTTGTTGTAAATGAAAGGCTTAAAGAGTTCGAGGGCCATTTTTTTAGGAAGACCACACTGATGAAGTTTTAATGTAGGACCAACAACGATAACTGATCGCCCTGAGTAATCCACACGTTTACCAAGAAGATTCTGACGGAATCGTCCTTGTTTACCTTTAAGCATATCACTGAGAGATCTTAGAGGTCTTTTGTTTGGACCAGTGAATGTTTTACCGCGACGACCGTTATCAAGAAGAGCGTCAACCGCCTCTTGCAACATTCTTTTTTCGTTACGGATAATGATGTCAGGAGCGTTAAGCTCTTGAAGTCTTTTAAGACGATTGTTTCTGTTAATGACTCGACGATAAAGATCGTTAAGATCAGAGGTGGCAAAACGGCCACCATCTAGAGGCACAAGAGGTCTAAGATCCGGTGGAATGACTGGTAAACAGTCAAGCATCATCCACTCGGGCTTATTGATAGAACCTTGGAAGGCTTCAACAATTTTAAGACGTTTAGTGAGTTTTTTAGTACCCGCTTCGGATTTGGTCTCTTTAAGATCCATACGAAGTTTTTTAGAAAGATAATCAGGGTCCACTTTTCTAAGGATTTCACGAACAGCTTCGCCGCCCATACCTGCTTTAAAGTTTGGACCAAATTCGTTCAGTGCATTTTGATAAGCTTCTTCGCTCAGAACTGAACCTTCGGTGAGATCAGTCTCCATGGGGTCAACCACGATATAGGCTTCACAATAAAGAACTTTTTCAACTTCTTTCAAAGTCAAATCAATCAAGTTACCAATACGGCTTGGAAGAGATCTTAAAAACCAAATGTGGGCAACAGGGGAAGCGAGTTCGATGTGACCCATACGTTCACGACGAACTTTACTTTGAGTCACTTCGACTCCGCATTTCTCACAAACAACACCACGGTACTTCATCCGTTTGTACTTACCGCAGAGACATTCGTAATCTTTTACTGGTCCAAAAATTTTGGCGCAGAAAAGTCCATCTCTTTCGGGCTTAAAAGTACGATAGTTGATGGTCTCGG
>CAYMBT010000056.1:0-13054 GCA_964388755.1 uncultured Pseudobdellovibrionaceae bacterium
TCTTATCAATGGCTGGGTCTTGACCGAAAATGACTTTTTTAAGTTCTAAATCAAAGAGTGCTTTTGTTTTATTAATAAATACTTCCCGTGAGAGATCTTGCAATTCATTGATTTTAAAACTCATCACACCATTGCCCGAAAATTCACCGGACATCTGTTTAATCACATCATCTGTAAGATCTTGATTACAGTAGGGCGACTTATATCGTGGAAGTCCCACAAAAAAAGGATCTTTAGGACTTTGATCAGAAATCATATTTTTAAAAAACTGCAAACCACCATAAGGTGTATTAATCAAATTAATGTCAGCTAATAGAAAAGACTCTATGATGTCGGCCTCTTCATCAGTTTCTACATAGCGCCAAGAGCCCACATTGGCGGGTTGATAAATTTCATAACCCACACAATAAGGAATGGTTTCAGTACTCTCTTGAATCAATTCATCCTCAGACTCTTCGGATGTGTAGTAAATTCTCTGCCTAAAACTTAAATCAATTTCATAAAATTGCGTCAGGCTTCTGGCACCAACTCCTAAAAATATTTTTTCAACGGATCTGATGGGCGCAATTTTAAGCTCATCATTGCAAACAAAGGGACCCTTTGCATTCATACAGTCTTGTTGGGACTTAAAATAAATAAAGAGACCATCCTGACATAAGCGATGGGCTGAAACCGAGAGGTCTTGTGTTAAAGCAATATGCTCGTACACAGTAAAAGTGGATGATTGAGCAAAGCTTGTCCCCAATAAAATCATTAGAATTAAGCAAGTGCCTAAAATCTGATTTATTAATTTTAATTTCAAAATTTTTCCCCAAACTGTTAAACAAGACATACTTATTACACAGCTCTCGTTTTCGTCTCTCGGTGTTTCGTCACCGGAAATATTTACAAATACCACGACGAAATATTAAAAAAAAATTCATGAGAAGAACTCTAACTGCTTAGAATCTTTAAGATCGTAAATTGAAGTGAAGGATCAAAGAGATGATGCGTCAAACATCTCCTTGATAGAATTTAAAAGAATATTTTTAAAAAACCACTGCTCGCTGGTTGAACTTTTGTGACTCGGTTAAAGCTATCGGTGCATCTTTGCGAAACAACAGCTTCAATCATTGCATATCCTGTGGGCAAAATATCATTGTAGTCAAAGAGTTCACCGGCTGTCACAAGTATTGAGTCACTGGCGACTTTGCGAATACGGTTAGAAAAAAGCCCGGTACTCTTACAAGCGAGCACTCCAAGGACTGAGGGTTTAACACTGGCCCCTCTGAGAGCAGAAAGCATTTCACCAATGCCCTGTTGTTGGTTTTTATAATAAACATAATCCACTCGACCTTGGCTATTAAGGACCGGAGGATAAAAATCAGGCCCCCCACCGCTTCTTGCATGCCCTAAATAAAGAACCACATCATGGGTCTGAAGGGCCGATAAATAAAGATTACGACTTCGATCTGATGATCTTTTTTGTTTTTGTGAAGTTCGATTATTAATGTCTTTTGATGAAACCGAAGGAGCTTGTAAAGTGATTTCAATGCTCAGTTGTGATTGAGAAAATCGATTTCTAATTCTTTTAACTAGCTTTCCACTTTTCTGAGAAAATCCACAGGCCATTAATTTTTGGCCACCATGGCTCGGGCAATCACTGACCAGAATATTTTCAAGAGCTGTTTTAGCGTCCAAATCAAGAACGTCCCCTGCCCCATACATTGAGGATGAAGAATCGTTAAAATCTTGGCCATTTGATACATCCATATACCCAAAGCCCACATAGATTTTTATAGTTTTACTATTTGCCATATTCACAACCTGCCCGTGGCATGTTGTAGGACTTGGATCGCTGAGAAGATTTTTTTGTAAAATGGCAGACTGAGTTTTTCGAATATGTCGAGAGTAAGCCGTCGACAAACCAGGTAAACTGGCCATTGTTTGAAATGCAAAAAAACTGATTAAACAAAAAAGTAGAGTCTTCATTTTTTCTCCTCAAAAAAAAAGCCACCCTAAGGTGGCTTTGATATTCTTTAACCAATCAAGCTTAGTTAGCAGGAACTGGAGAAAGTTGTGAACAAGCAGGAATGCTGTAAGTTTTAGTTCCAAGAACTGTTTTATCAGAATTGTCTGAACCAGAATTGTTGGCAAGAATTTTGATAGTTCTTTGTGGAGACTGAACATAAACTACAGTTTCAAATTTAGTGCATGTGTTGTCGTCTTGACCAGAGTAAGAAACACATCTTTGACGCTCACCTACGATAGGTTGAACAAGGTCAAGTTTCTTAGTGTAGCAGTTGCTGTTACCTTCAGAATCACAAATTTCAAGAGTACGTGTACCACCGTAAATGAAGTTACCATCTGTGCAAAGACGAGAATCCATAGCGAATGTCCAAGTAGAAGCTTTTTGGAAATGAATTTTGTTTGTGCGATCAAGATCGTATTTAGCGCTATTTTTAAGAATTTCAGACCAAGACATTGCTTCGAAATCAGCTGCAACTGCAGAAAAAGACATCAAAACAGAAAATAATACTACTAGTGCTTTCATTTAAACCCTCCCAGGTTACTTTTTAATCGTTAATGTTGTGAGTGGGTATTTAGGAACATTTTTCACCAGGGTCAAAACATAGATCCGGTCATCCCCATCAAATCCAGTCACCTTTTGACCGATGACGACCCATTAATGCCCTAACCATCCCAGTCAGTTCGTCATACCCCCCAAAAATCATCACGGTGTTCGTCACACAGAATCACCTGAGATTTCAGGTTTCTGATTCATTGATGACTTCAATATACGGTCTTTTTGTCAGCCCATTGGGATCTTATCTAGACCCATGCTCAAGCATAGTGATACGCTTTTTAAGATGAAAGAAATTGAACTCATGAATCTTAAGCCATCTGAAACAGGCCTACTTCCACCTTGTAGCCAGATGTGGAAGCGCATAATGATTAACACGATGGGGACTTTCATACGCACCTGTTGGGATCGCTGGGGAGTTCCGGTATCAATCGCTGAAATTGAAAAATTAGGACCAGATATTTTTAATAGGCACCCAAGCCACATCAAAGATAAAGAACATTTTTTAACTCAAAATACTTTACCAGACGCCTGTGAAGTCTGTAAAACCAACTGGCCTAATCGTGCAGAAAATTTACACAATGATTGGCGTGATCAGACATTTAATTCTGCCCAATTGAATCAGCTCAGAGAGGCTGATCTTATTAATCGTTTCGAAATTTATTTTGGCAAAACCTGTAACCTGGCCTGTCTCTACTGCAATCCCGAACACAGCACACGGTGGGAGGGACTTGTTGGAGAACATAAACCCGATGATATTGAGTGGCGAAATGCCATTCTTAAATCCATGTATCAATACATTGACCGAAGACTGAAAAGTGGAAATACGGCACCTATCGAATTTAGATTTGGTGGAGGAGAACCTTTTCTTAATAATGGTTTTTTTAAGGTTATTGACACAATATGTGAAATCTACAAAGAAAATAAGAGCAACATTACAGGAAACAGAATTTCCATACTGAGTAATCTCAGTTTTGACACTTCATTGATCGAACGCTTTATTGCTTTTGCCAGTCAAAATCCGAACTGGATCTGTACAGTATCCGGAAGCCTTGATGCCATTGGCCCGACCGGAGAAGCACTTCGAACCGGACTTAACTTTAATTTATTCACAAAAAATCTAACTCGTCTTACTGCCTGCCCCCATATCAATATCGAAATACTGCCCTCGGTGAATTCCATCGGCTGGCCTGAGACACCAGAGTTACTCAAATGGCTTATAAGCTTTAGTCGCGAGAATCTTTCGCCCACACGCCAAATTGGCTACGGAGAAAACCTCATCACTTACCCGCCAGCACTTCACGTATCCACTCTTCCTGAAAAATACTTAGGTGTCAGTGAACAATGTATTGAAATCATAAAAGGAACCATGTTTGAAGGCAAATCCAGGTTCTTTCGAAAGGTAGGAAACCTTGTGGGCACCCGAAGATCCCTGGAAGACCTTGATGCCATTAGAAAATTTTTTGACGAAATGAATACCACTCAAAAGAAAGACTATGATTTAGTCTTCCCAATTCTAAAGGACATCTTAAATCCAATGCTCTAAAAAAGTTGGTTAATGAGGGACTTGTATAGGTTACTGAATGCGACCATCAGATTTTGCTCTTTTAAATTCTTTAAGTCCTGGGGCCATCATTTGACCCGCCTTTTTAAGCCGTTTTACGTTTTCAATATTCATTTTTGACCAGTTGCTTTTAGGTCTTCGAGGAGTGAAGCGATTTGTGTATCTTGTGTCGTCGATTTTCTTTCGGATACCATCAATCCACCCAAAGCAAAGAGCTTCATCAACCGCCTCTAAATAAGAGACTGAAACATGGCCAGAACCCTTTCTATAAAACCCGATCCAAACTTCCGTTGAAGAATCGTGGTTTTCGGCAAACCAATTTCTTAACTCCGACTGTGACTTAAAGAATTTGGGTTTCATTGACTAAAAAAACTTATGGCCATAGCCAAATACAACAATAGATTGGAGAGTCTCTTGATCGTTAGATTCATCGTTGGTTCCTCAATTTTTCAATGAGATAGAATTCACACCTCAACTCACTTAATATGAGCATGTATTCAAACCCATTCCAAATAATGTGAGCGCCAGCGAACCAGCCAAATGAATTTTTTGAAAAATGGGGAATAAAATGACCAATTTTTTGGAACAAAAAATTGGTGCGCCTGGAGGGACTTGAACCCCCACGCCGTGAAGCACTAGATCCTAAGTCTAGCGTGTCTGCCAATTTCACCACAGGCGCAAAAAGTGTTTTCTATAATTTGTTTAAGGGATCGTCACTTAAAAAAAATTATTTTTTTACTTCGATCAACTTTTTGTAATCAGCGGCTTTTAAAAGGGCTGCCAATTCTTTTTCGCTATCCATTTCTATGCGGATGAGCCATCCCTCATTCATAGGATCGTCATTCACAAGACCACTGTCTTCGTTGTGAGAAGAGTTCACTTCGATCACTGTTCCAGACACTGGAGCAATCAAGTCGCTGGCGGCTTTTACACTTTCAACGGCACCAAAGCTTTCGTTTTGGGTGACTTTTTGACCTTCTTCAGGGAGATCAATGTAAACCACTTCGCCAAGCTGTTGCTGAGCGTATTCAGTGATTCCAACGGTCACAACGTTTTCGTCCACTTGAGCCCATTCGTGATCTTTGGTGTAGTAGTATTCCTCGGGAACGTAGGCCATAATTTTCTCCTAAATGGTCTTATAAAATGGTGTTTTAACAACCTCAGCTTTTAACATTTTGTTTCTCATTTGAACGAGAACCTCTGTTCCCACCTGAGAGTTATTCGTCTGCAAATAGGCCACCGCGATGGCTTTGTTCAAACTTGGGGACAGTGTTCCAGAAGTTACAACTCCCATTTCTTCACTGTCAATTGAAAAGACCTTGTAGCCAGGACGGGCAATACCTGCATCTTTAATCAGTAGTCCCACCAGTTTTTTTTGTGGCCCTGTGTCTTTTACTTTAAGCATTTCACTTCGCCCTAAAAAATCACCTTTTTGGGGTTTCACCACCCATCCAAGGCCGGCTTCATAGGGTGAAGTTGAATCATCAATATCTTGTCCGTAAAGGGGATATTTCATTTCGGTTCTTAAGGTATCCCGAGCACCAAGCCCGATGGGGCGAGCCCTATCGGTATCTGAAAGAAGCTCTTCCCACAATTTTTCTGTGAGTTCCCATGGGACAAAAATTTCAACACCGTCTTCGCCGGTATAACCCGTGCGAGCGACAAAGCAGTTTTTTTGTTGAAAAGTCCAAGGGCGAAATTCAAAGGCAGGGCAATCTTTCATCAGTGGACCAAACCACTTTTCGAGGTAAACCATGGCCTGTGGGCCTTGGATGGCAATTTGGCCCCACAAATGACTTTCATCTTCGATGATGGCCCCTTCTTTATTGTTATCCAGCAAAAACTGCAGATCTTTTTTTTGGTTAGCGGCATTCACACAAAGTAAGTAATCAAGCCCTGGTGTTAGACAATAAACAATAAGATCATCAATAATTCCACCTTGAGCATTAGGGAAAAGGCTATATTGAGCCTGACCAGCTTTCAATTTTTGAACATCATTGGTGGTCAAGTATTGCAGCGTACTTAAAGCCTTTTCGCCTCGAACCCGGATTTCTCCCATGTGAGAAACATCAAAAAGACCCACTTTTGAACGGACATGAAAGTGCTCTGCCTTTAAGCCTTCAAATTGAACAGGCATAGACCAGCCTGCAAAATCCACCATTTTTCCACCGTGTTTCAAATGGGAGTCATAAAGTGGTGTTTTTTTTATCACTGGTGGTGTTGCTTGAGTCACTTCCATATAAAATATCCCTCATTCAAAAGAAGAATTGTTAGAGCATCTGCTGAATCTCTGCCAGTTTAAGCGTGTTATCAAGAAGTTTAGCAATAGTCATTGGCCCCACTCCACCAGGGACAGGTGTCAACGCGCCGATATGACCTTTAAGTCCATCCACTTTGACGTCTCCACAAAGTTTGCCATCCGCTTTTCGATGAATACCAACATCAATCACTGTGGCGCCCTGTTTAAAGGATTCAATACCGACAAATTCAGGCCGCCCGGCGGCCACAACCACGATATCCCCTTGAAGCATTTCTTCTTTAAGATTTTCAGTCTTGGAGTGACAGAGGGTGACTGTAGCATTCTTCTCGAGAAGCAAGTGAGCCATGGGTTTACCCACAATTTGGCTTCGGCCAACGACTATAGCCTTTTTGCCTTCCATCGGAATTTTATAATGCTCTAAGATTTCAATCACACCCGCCGGCGTGCAAGGAGAGATGGGCGTTTGATTACAAAATAGAAGCCCTAGGTTTTGCACGGTTAATCCATCGGCATCCTTCAGCGGACTCAGTTCAGAAAGAAGAGAAAAATCATCAAGACCCTTCGGAAGGGGCAATTGAACAAGGACAGCATTGATCAACGGATTTTGGTTGAGACTATGGAGCGTGCTTAAAAGTTCATCTTGGGTAGTGTTCGAAGAAAGTTTAACCTCTTGGCTTTGAATGCCCACACTTTGGCAGGCTTTGATTTTATTTTTCACATAAACTTGACTGGCCGAATCATCACCCACCAAAACAACGGCAAGGGTTGGGGTCTTCTTCCATTGGGATTTAAAGGACTCCACTTTTATTTTAAGCTCTTGGGCCTTTTTTTGCGCCAAAGCCTTACCATCTAGAATAAGCATATATTTCTCCGGTAGAGTCATAGTTTTATGACTTTTCCATCGCCTTTGTCACGGCTAGGTCTTTTAAAATTGACCCCGACGCCGAGTGTGATAATTTGTGCTTTTAAAGGAGTCAGTGTGGCCAGAAAAAAAGCAAAATCCAGCAGTCCCAACGATATGGAGAATCAAATCCCAGCTTCTTTAAAAAAATTCCGCCAAAGCCCTGAAATCGAGGGCTTCTACCGTTTTATCTATGAAAACGACCTGCGAACTGAGGCTTTTCAAATTATCGACGATATTACCCAAAAAAGAATGGACGCTAAAACTAAAAAGAAAGTTTAGTCGGACCTCATTTTCGGAGCTTTTATCTCACGCTCCTTAAAATTTAAATCTTATCCAGCCTCCCATCATTGCAACGACAAAGTCCCAAGAAACTTTTTTCTTTGGAGACTTTATGCTTTTAAAAAATCGGCGCGGTCAAAGTTTAGTGGAATACATGGTGATTGTGGCCCTTATGGCCATATCAACCATGGGAATCATGCGAATTCTCTCGCAAACCACCAGTGGAAAGCTGGCGCGCATCACCCAATCATTACAAGGTGGTAAGGCTGACATTTCTGTTCAGTTTGAGAGAATCGATAAAAATGACCTGAAGAAAAAAGACATGGCCGATTTTTTTCAAGGCTCCCGTTCGCAAAAAGAATAATCATGTTTAAGAATTCTTTTGGACAAGCTCTCATTGAGACTCTTTTTTCCCTCCCTTTAGTCTTGAGTGCCATGATGTTGGTTTTGGTATTTCTTTACAGTTGGACAAGTCACTTTTTAATCGACCACTGGGTTTATCAAAGTGCCCTTTGTTTGAGTCAGGATCATTCAATAAGAACCTGTCGCAAAGAGCTTGAAGAAAAACTCAATCAAATCCCGTTTCTCACTTTTCAAGTGAGAAGGATGACAAAAAATTCAAACCTTGTTCATTTACTGGTCGAAACTCACCAACCATTAACTCTTCAAACAGATTTTGAAGAGAAACTTCGACTTCCTTTAGCGATTGAAGATTTTAAGGTCTATCAATGAATCAAAAAGGCTTTGTCACAGTCGGTGTCATCTTATGGGCTCCCCTATTTTTGATGATGCTTTGTTTTGGCCTTTGGATGGTTTGGTTGATCCATCAAAAACATCAGCTCAGTAATTTATGCCACTACCAACTCTTAAAATCACAGCAAGCCTTGGTTGATGGAAATAATAAACTTTTACTTTTTAACCCACAGGCCATGGCTCTCATCACAGAAAAAAAATTACTCAATCGACTGATTCAAAGTGCACCACCCAAAGTCAAAGCCTTAGCTATAATGAGACGAAAAATAGTAATTGCCAAACAAATCAAACTTTCAGTTTTACAAAAGAGTCTCATCAAAACCCATCGAGCTCTGTCAAAAGGATGGGCCAGTGAGCTCAGAGTTCAACTGCACCGACACCTTAAGAAAAAAGTTTTGTTTTTTAACAAGTCTCATAATTTCAGGGCTAGAGTTTCTGTCACTTGGTCCGTCTCGCGGATTCAAGTTCATATTCGTGATAAAGCGTCCACTTACAAAAGATCATTTGATCATTCCCAAAGGCAAACCATGAAGGCTCAGTGGCGGATTCCAATCAAGGCCCTTGCTCCCCATTGGCTGCAATTTCTTTTACCCCTCAAAAATGATTGGGTGGGTTTTTGTGAAACCCATCCGCAAAAAGGAGACAGAAAATGGTATGCAGCCATCGGCGCGGGCAAGCTCTGATTGAAACCTTAATTATTGGCTTAATCTTGGTGATTTTTTTAACTTCTATGGAGACTTGTTATGAAAAAACTAAACCTGAATATAATCGTTTCAAAATTCAAAGAAAAATTAAAATCAACACACCCTCTTTTTAAAAATCAAAAAACATCCTTAGTGTTTTTTGTATTGGCTTTGGGTTTCACTGCCTTTTTAGTTCAAATGAAGCCTGAACTTAAAACCCCCACAGACACCAATACTTTCGAGACTCCGAGGATGGATACCTATATCCCAGAGGACAAAACTCTAATCCCCATCAAGGTGGTTAATTATGAATCCTTGGACCAAATTATCGGAAAATACGGAGTCGTTGATCTGTACACCGCCCCAGAACACAGCGGGCAAAAATCCAGACTGATCGCAACTTCAGTTCGGCTTCTTAATATTTCAGAAAACGAGGGTTATTTCAATGTGTTAATCCCTTGGGACCAAGCGCCCGTCATCACTGGCCATACAGGTGAATTTGTGATCGGAGTGAGAAATCCAAAACTTGTTGGCACCCAAATTGTTAAGGAACCATTGGTAAAGAAAAAACGACGGGTTTTATATGCCACGGAGAACCAATGATCTTATTATTACTCATCCTTAATCTATGGGCCGAGCCCATTGCCGTTCAATCCCTTAAAAGCTCTGATTTTGAGTTTGAAACATACCTCAATAATCAACCCCAAGTGAAATCGTGGATACAATACTATAAAAACCAAAATAAGGTCGCTCGGCAGAGTCTTTATCGAGAACTTAAAAAAGCTCAATTTGAATTTATAAGTGGTGATTTGGAAAAGTCTAAAAAGTACTTTAAAAATATTTCAGACCTTAAGTTTCAGTTCGACTGGAACGAAGAAGAAAGAAAAGTGATTCATTTTGCTTTACTCAGACTCGCGCAAGTGACACAAGAACCGCTTGTTAAGAACCAGCTTTTAACTGAGGCCATAGAATTTGATTCTAGCTTAGTGATGGACGAAAATTTATTTCCACCACCTATGGTCGAAAAATTTAAACAACTTAAAAAAATATCTAAGACGCAAGTATGGAGTCTTCCTAAAAATGCAGCTGAATTTGACGAAATTTTGGTGAATGGCAAATCCCATAAAGGTCATACCAGCTTCTTACGGTCTGCAGCAGCCCGTCTCAGGCTCACTTTTTTGTCTAACAAATATCAAACTATTACGCTCATCCAAGAGCCACAGCATCTTGAATCAGCAAACTTAGTTTTAAAACCCATGGCCCTAGGTGATTGTGATCACCCCAACTGGCAAATGGAACTTGATTCATCCCAACAATGGCTCTTCGTGGATGAGGGTTGCGTAGGGGAATCTAAAAACCCACAAACTCTTTCAACGGTTTCTGCACAAAACCTAGAAATCTCAGCCTCAAATCAGAATTCCTCAGGTTCAGTCCCTCAAATTTTAAAATCAAAATGGCTATGGATCGGTGTTTCAATTCTAGCGGCGGGAGTTGTTGTCAGTCAGAACCAAAAACAAAGTCCACAGGCTCAATCCAAAGAAGTCCAAGTGTTTCGAAATAATTAAGGATTAAATTTGGTTGACCCAGAATGCTTTTAAGTTTTTTCTTAAGAGCTATGAAATCAAACTCTTTATTTTCGTTATTTGGCTTTTTATTTTTTAGCAGTCTTTTTATTCAGCTTCTTAGCCCTAGCCAGGCCAGAGCTTATTTTTATCCCGAAAGCTATGAAGAAAGTCGTAATCATCTTGATGACAAAGTCAAAATTCTTAAAAACACATATCCCGATTTGATCCAAGAGGCTTATGCCATCTCTTCTGACCTGAGTGATGACTTAAAAACCGATTTTGTTGTCATACCCTCTCTCAACAAAAAATCTAAAAAACTCATTATTATTTCATCAGGCATTCATGGCGTCGAAGCTTTTACAGGAAGTGCTTTGCAGTTTTCTTTATTAGACAGCGATGATCTTAAAAATATTATTAAAGACTCCTCGCTTATGATCGTTCATGCGGTGAATCCTTATGGGTACTCTTTTAAGAGAAGAGTCAGCGAAAACAATGTGGATTTGAATCGAAATTTTTTATTGGATAAAAAACTCTACGAACAAACCAATCCCAAGTACAATGCCTTTCATTCATTTTTAAATCCCCAAAATCCGTTAAAAATGGGAAGGTTCGAAGATTTAAAACTTTTTGTTTCGTCATTATTAAAGTTGATTTTTTATGGCCGTAAAGAACTGAGCCAAATCATACTCAGCGGACAGTATGAAAAAGAAAAAGGCATTTATTTTGGCGGTTCAAAAGCTGAACCGCAGATGGCTATGATGAAAGAAGCTTTACAACGTTGGACCACAGATAAAGAACAAGTTTTACACATTGATCTTCATACTGGTTACGGGGAGCGCGGTCGACTTCATTTCTTTTCAAGTCGTAAAGCGACAGAGATTCCTGGTTTTAATGAAATCTTTAAAGGCTACAGTATTGACCTTGGCGAGGACGAAGATTTTTATACCACCTCTGGAGGTTTTGAAAAGTTCACGGTTCAATTTTTAGCCCACAAAAAAGTGATCCCCATGACCTTTGAGTTTGGCACCATGGATTCTCAGACCATCATAGGTGGCTTTTATTCTTTAAGAAATATGATTTTTGAAAACCAAGGATTTCATTATGGTTATAAAGACGAAAATTCAAAAAAATTAATTCAAAGTGATTTTTTAGAAATGTTTAACCCTTCTGATCCAGAATGGCGAAAAAAAGTCATCACTGACGGAACATCGACCCTTCTTAAGGTTTCTCAGCGTTTTGGTCAGGTTGATTTTAAATCTGTAGAGTAAGTCAAGGCTGATAAAATCCCATATTTCATCTACGACAACTATTGGGAAGTTATTATACACGTTTAAAAAGAGCCATTTGGGTCGAACTTCCAATTCGAGGGGCCAGTGGACCTATGTCACTAAAAGTAACTTGGTACTGATTTCTAAGAGCTAAGCCTTGGGACCATTTTCTAAATTTCTCTCTGCCCCACTCGAAACGATGGTCAGGATGTCGAAACTCTTTATCAGACAATCCATGAATAAAATTATAATCTTTATTGGGGGTTGTGATGACAATCGTACTTGGTTTTAAATCTGAAAAAACTTTTTTTTCGATCACCGAAAGGCGATGGGGATCAATGTGCTCGATGGTTTCAATCAGTAGGGCTGCATCAAAGTTTTTATATTCATCTTCAAGTTCAGTCATACAGCAGTTGATCAGCTGAATGCGATCTTGTTCACTTTTTTCAAGAGACGAAAATCTTTCTCTGGCTAAAGACAATGCTTGGCTAGAAAGGTCCACACCCACTATTTTTTTTAAAAAAGTATGGTGACAGATAGAAAAAATAATATCACCACTGCCACAACCCAAATCCAGTAAAGTTTCAATTTTTTGTTCGCTCAACCACTGGCTTATGGCTTGAATTCGATGTTCTTGTTGGGTGATCTCAACCATTTTGGTTAACCTTTCTTAAAAAAATTAGAGGTCAGCCCAATGGCCCAAATAGACCACTTCGTTGGTCAGTTGAACTTTAAACTTTTCTTGCACAGTTTTTTGCACATGAACAATCACCTGATGAATGTCATCCGCTGTCGCAGAACCAGTATTGACAATAAAATTAGCGTGCTTCATGGATACCTGCGCGCCACCCATTGAAAAACCTTTAAGCCCACTGGCTTCAATCAAACGTCCGGCATGATCATTTTGAGGGTTTTTAAACACTGAACCGCAAGAGGGTTCAAGCAGGGGTTGGGTGTCTTTTCTTCTTTTATTGCCTTCGCGAACCGCTTTTAAAACATGGTCGCTGGGTTGATTGGGCCAGCTTAAATCAACGCTGACGATGAGTCCTGGTTGCCAATTTTTACTTTTTCGGTACGACCACTCAATTTCGTTTTTTAAAAATGTTTTCTGGGTCCATTGACCTTGAATATTTTTTTGAAGCACATCCACACTTTCTACAATTTCACAGAACTCTTTAGGATGGGCTCCATGACCGACGCCAGCGTTCATGACAA
>CAYMBT010000056.1:13064-13305 GCA_964388755.1 uncultured Pseudobdellovibrionaceae bacterium
ATACCTC
The DNA here is from genome assembly GCA_964388755.1 of uncultured Pseudobdellovibrionaceae bacterium. Taxonomy (GTDB): domain Bacteria; phylum Bdellovibrionota; class Bdellovibrionia; order Bdellovibrionales; family JAGQZY01; genus JAGQZY01. Next base: position 13,072 of record CAYMBT010000056.1, read on the forward strand.
CAGCGACGTCTCCAGGTAAGCCCGCTAGAAATATGGCTGGCTCAAGTCTATACTTCATAAAGACTTTAAGGGCTTCGGACTTTGGGGCCCCAGCCAAACAGCGGATTCTTAAGTGAGGTGTTTCAGATAAAATTTTTATCTCTGAAAGGTTTTGGGTATGAATGACAAGGCCCTTAACACCCTGATCACTGATTAAAACATTAGTGCCGCCACCAAGAATGGATATTTGAAGTG
>CAYMBT010000057.1:0-13224 GCA_964388755.1 uncultured Pseudobdellovibrionaceae bacterium
AAGCTTTTGGAATAAGCCTTAAGTTCCTGAGCAACTTTGCTCTTAAAGCGGTTGAACAGCGTCTCGCCAACTTCATGGAGGGTGTTTTTGAATTTCGCTATCTTGGTCAAAAAGATAAAAATCAGGTTCTTCAGGTCAAGGTTAATCCCGCTCAACTCATTCCGGCGTTTCCCAATCTTCATTTGATGGATATCGAGGTCATGGATAAATCATTTTTGATGAGGATAGGTCGTAAACCGGGTGAGAAGCCTTGATGGCTCTAGGAGTTAATAATGGATGAGAATAAAAGTTCTAGTGGTCTTTACGGCGCTCTAAGAACATCGGTCATGGATTTATTTGATATTGGCCCTTGGGTGGCCTTAACTGTGCTGGCTTTTGCGACTTTTGTTTTCGTCGGCGGTATCCTCTTTTTTATTCGAAGTGCTCCGCCCAAACGCATTTCCATGGCAGCAGGCCCCGAGCAGAGTATGTTTTTTGATAAGGCCATTCTTTATAAGCAGGCCTTAAAAGCACAGGGTGTTCAGTTTGATCTCATCCCAACCAAAGGCTCCATGGAAAATCTTGACCTTATCACGGGGCAAAATCCAAAAGCTGATGTGGCGATCGTGCAAAGTGGTGCAATAGACAAAGACCATGATCTCTCAAAAGTTTTCTCATTAGGGTCCATCGGCAACCAACCCCTGTTTGTTTTTTATCGTGGAGAAGAAGTTGATCAATTGATTCGGTTCAAAGGTCAAAGGTTAGCAGTGGGCAATAACGGATCAGGGACCCATAAGCTTGTGATGCGTCTTCTTGAACTCAATGGCATCACCCAGAAAACTAATGACGAGACTCCTCTTTTAGAGCTGCAAGGAAAAAAGGCGATCAAGGCGTTCTTAAAAAAGGAAGTGGATGTGGTTTTTCTTATGGGAGAGAAGATTCAAGCCAAAGATATTCGGCCTTTATTTAGCGAACCCGGAGTACGCATTTTCAATTTTAAGCGACAAGCCAAAGCCTATGCCAAAAAAATTCACTACCTCAATCTTTTTGAAATCCCAGAGGGAGTGATCGACTTTAAAAATAATGCTCCACCAACAGCCGTGACTTTGGTTGGACCTACAGTCGAACTTATTGTCACGGATAAGCTTCACCCTGCAATCTCAGATCTCTTATTGGACGCAGCAATTCATATCCATCACAAACCAGGTCTGTTTCAAAAAAGGGGTGAGTTTCCTTTGGCTTTGTCACAAACCATTCCTCTGAGCTCAGATGCTGAACGCTTTTATAAGTCCGGAAAAACTTTTCTTTACCGATTTCTTCCGTTTGGAATTGCAAGTCTCTTGAGTCGGTTTCTTTTTGTGCTCTTCCCCGTTTTAGTGGTGACTATCCCGATTCTTAAAGTTGTGCCGTGGTTGTTCCGCTTGCGTAACCAACTTCGAATCCGTCATCTTTATAAGGTTCTTATGCAAATCGAACAAAAATACCGAAGAGAGAAATCCGAAGCGGAGCGACTCCTTCTTTATGGTCAGTTCGAGGCCATCGAGAATAAGGTTTGTCAAATGCGGATCCGCTCCGCCTATGCCGATCAGTTTTATCACCTGCGCAGTCACATTGATTATGTTCGACGTTTGATGAATCGTTCACCAAAAGTAATTTAAGGCGGCTGCGAGACAGCATAAAAAAAATTAAGACGCTCGAGCTTTTAAATTTAGGAGTCTTGAGCCTTAAGCAAAAGTCTTTTATCACTTATTTTGTAAGAGTCAGCTGTTCGCGGCAAAAACCACAAAAGATTTTGAGACTGTCTTTAAAGCTTTGTTGTTGAATTTCAAATTCTTTATGGCAACAGGGGCAAAGGCCTTGGCTTTTGCTTAAGTGAAAAGTGGCGCTGATTTCTTTAATTAACAAAACAGTGCCTATTATAATAAAAACCGGTGGTAGAATAAAATGAAGGACCGGAATAAATAAAGTGATAAAAGCAAAAATAAAACAAACACTGGATTTTTTAAAGGCTTTAAAAAACTGTTCATGTTTTTTACAAAGGGTGATCGACCCATTAAAAGTAGATTCTTTTGAATCAATGGATCTTAGAACCCACTTTTGCTCTTCAAGATTTTCTGACACTTTAATAATTATCCCTGATCCGTGGTTTTTTAATTTGGCTGGCCTGGGGCGAAATATATTCAGCCGTTACATTATCCCAACCCGTAAAGGTTCTTGTATTATTAATCTGATCAATTTGAAATTGGGGTGTTAAGGCGGCTTTTCCGCCCCCATCGGGGATATCAACAATGTATGTGGGCATGGCAAGGCCTGATGTGTGACCCCAAAGTTGCTTTTGAATTTCAAGGGAGTCTTCAATAGAAGTTCTTAAGTGATCAGTGCCTAAAGAGGGATCGGCTTGAAACATATAATAAGGTTTCACGCGAAGAGAAAGAAGCTTTCTTGATAAAGAATAAATGATATCTGGATGATTATTGATTCCGTTAAGAAGAACCAATTGATTAAACACCGGAACACCGTTATCAACCAGTTTCTCAAGTGCTTTGGCCGACTCAACTGTGATCTCATCAGGATGATTAAAGTGAGTCATAAAATAAATGGGTTTAAATTCTTTAAATATTTGTATCAATTCATCATCAATGCGCATGGGACAAACCACTGGCATACGCGATCCGATGCGAATCAATTCGACAGAATCAATATTATAAAAAGCCTCTATCACTTCAGCTAATTTGGCGTTTGATGTTGAAAGAGGATCGCCACCTGAAAAAATTATTTCTTTAATTTTAGGATTATTTTTAACGTACTCAACGGCTTGATCAATTTGTTTTGAGGTCGCTACCACTTGATCAGAGGCGGTGAAATGTTTTCGCGTGCAGTAGCGACAGTACACCCCACAAAGATCAGTCATTAAAAACAAAGCGCGATCGGTGTAACGATGAATCAATCGCTCGGTCGCGCGATTTTGTTTTTTATTCTCACCCAGTGGATCAAGCATCTGTTGAGTCCCAAATTCAAGCTCTTCAGCCTTTGGAACAACCATCTGTCGAATGGGGCAATCGGTATTCACTGGGTCCATCAAAGAGGCGTAATAGGGTGTTGTTTGTGTTCGAAAAAGAGAGGTCCCCTCTTTGAAGGCTTTGATCTCTGATTCTGTAAGATTTAAATATTTGGCAAAATCCTCTTGAGTTTTATAGGCACTCTTAAGTTGCCACTTCCAATCCAACCACTGATCCGTTGTCACACCCAAAGGGATTTCGACGGGCCTAAAAGATATATTTTTTTTCACTGATTGAGTACTCCTAAAAAAACCCCGGGAGGATATCCCCCCGGGGCCCCTGCTCCGCCATACTTAATGTGGTTAATTAAGAATCAAGATGCCCATACTTTTCGCTGCGTTCTTTGCTGCTGTCAAAAGGTGATGGCGGCTTTAGTTTCAAATCCAAAGGCTGTGTCATTAGGGAGAGCATTACTGCCTCCTTGGAATGCAGCGCCCGGTAAAAATACACCCGTGCGTGTAATCCATTGAAACCCTTTAAAGGGTTCATACTTTAAGCTTAAGTCTAACTCGAAGCCCGCATTAGAGTCCACATTGGCCTGAAGGGGATCAGTGGCCAGTTGTGCAAAGGTCAAACGAGTTTGAAAATCATATTTTTGCGCCCAACGGTAATGAACAGCACCCGATGCAAAAACAGCATTGCTGATCGCTTCGGTATCAAAGGATTGAGAGGCTGAAAGTGAAGCCGCAGGTGCCGCTGTTGCATTATTACGAAGGTAGGCTGTTCTAAAAAAGTCCGCTGCCCCCATAGGATGATTAAATAATAAAAAGGCCACATCATAGTTACGATCAAAAATATAACCTTCAAATGTATTTTCTGTTCCCGGGTCATCACCACTGGCGTATCCGAGATCAAAAGAGGCGCCCCAATGGGTCTCTTCTGGGAGCCAAGAAAGTTTAAGGGCTCCACCCATGGCATCATGTTTGATCTCTGCACCATTTTTGCTGAGACCCGTATTACCATTCATAAATCCAAGTTCAAAAGAAACCTTAACAGCGTTCACCCACTGGGAGACATAAAAGTTATAAGAATTGACCTCGTAATTATCGGTCTGTGTACTGCCGTTACCGATCACTGCAGTCGGTGCATCATTGCTATTGGCACCGCTGGTTGAGCGACGAGCCTGGTAAATAAGACCCACATCTAATTCTGTTTCTGGGTTTTCGTAATTGAGCTGTAAAATGTAGTCGTTGATATCATCTTCTTGATCCACAAGTCCTTCGTAGGTTTTAGCAATCACAGGCATCACACTAATGTTACCCATCACTAATCGATAGGAAATCAAATCACGATTGGATAACCAGTGATCAAAAACCCCAAATCCACCGTTAAAAGCAATACCAAGTCCAAAATGCATCGGTGCACGACCCACAGTCAGTACGCCAAATTCGTGATTCCAATTGGCATAAAGTTCGTTCACAGCAAGGAGGCCTGCGGTTTGTTGTCGACTCAATACATTTGAATTTGATGAGTTTGTTCCAGCGCCCAGATTATTTGTTCCACCGGCGGCCAGAGTCCCAGGCGTTGGATTAACACCAGCACCAAAAGTTTGTCCCAATTGATCATTGGGGAATTGGGAATTGTTAAGAACATCAAAGCGAGAGTGAATGGTAAAACCATCAAAGGCAGTAAACTGTGGTTTAAGAGTTAAATGATGAAGCATATAGGATTTGCTGTTTCCACCATCAAGACCTGGATTATTGATACGAAGGCCCTCAAAGCGGTATTGGCCTTCCCATTTAATGTCGCCAGCTAAGACTGAAGTTGCAAAAAGAGTGGTGAAGAGAAAAAGTATTGAGCCTTTCAAATGTCCTCCAGTAAAAAAAATTTAAAGTTTAACGATGACCCCGTCGAGAGAGTTCTTCAGAGTAATATTTGCTGTAAAGGATCTTCCATTCAGAGCTCCCCTCGGGCACTCCTCTTTTAAGACGATTGATTTTTTCTCGGACCTCAAGGTCGACGTCACCTTGTTCTTTAACCCACTGATCGATAAGACGTTTGGCTTCGCGAACAATAAGTTCTTCGTTGTCTTCGTCGAATTCGATAAATTCGTCGCCCCAAAGCTGATCAATCAAAATATGGGCAAAATGTTTTTGTCGATCATCGCTAATAATCATAAAACAATCCCACGCTCTTCTGCGATTTTATTTTTGAGCATTTTAAACATTTTATATCTTTCAAACGAATCGCCCTGTTGTTTTTCAAGATCATCCAGCATGCGATGAACTTCTTTTTCAAGTTGCTCTTCTTTTTGGTAGTCCGAAAGAATAATATCTTGAGCTTTGGCGAGAACGGCTTCTTTTGTTTTATTGAACTGAACTAATTTCTTTTTTTCGAGTTCAATAAGAACTCTTCTTACAAGACTGTCGATTTGATGGGTTGTCATTTTCATATGCTTTGACTAAACGTGGGAGTACGCCTAATGTCAAGTAGGATGAAACTGACTCGTACAAAGATTTTATACCTCTCTTTTTTGACGCTTTTCATCATGATCCTTCTGATTGTTTCATTCACAGATTATAAAATTCAAAAAGCCATTAACGAAAAAAGATTTCTTGTGCCGACCCGCTACTACAGTGGCAGCAAAAAATTTCGTGTCGGAGAAATCCAGCGTTTTTCAGAGGTGAATCAATACTTCACCGATAACAATTATCGTCTCAGAGAATTTAACTCTCCTCTGCTGGCTGGTGACTTCAGCTGGGGCGAGCAGTCCCAATGCCAAAACATATTTAGCTCTGAGACTTCTGTTTTTCGCTGCCTCTTTTTTAGAAATAAACAAAGTCAGACTCTGTACCTTTTGGCCTTTAATGACTGGGATCAAATTGTGGCCACTCTTAAGGGCGATGATCTTGAGCGTGCACCATGGGCCGAAGGCGATGCCGAAAGTTTTGCCCAGTATTTAGGAGATCAGCCCACTCAGCAAATACATACTCCTTTAGGCGACATTCCTCGCTACTGTCTTGATGCCGTAATCGCTATCGAAGACCCCCAATTTCTTGAACATCAAGGTGTCAGCATAAAAGGTCTCTTAAGGGCGGTTTGGGCTAATTTAAGGCAAGTGCGCTGGTCACAGGGTGGTAGCACCATCACCCAACAGTTGGTTAAAAATTATTTTTTAACACCCGAGAAAACTCTGACCAGAAAAATCAAAGAGATCGTCATGTCTTTGATCTTTGAACTTAGAGTTTCTAAGGATGATATTTTAGAAATTTATCTGAATGTCATTTATCTAGGGCAAAGTGGCGTGTTTGAAGTTCGCGGCTATGGGTCGGCCAGTGAATTTTATTTTCAAAAAAATATTTCTCAACTCAATCTTGGTGAATGTGCACTCCTAGCTGCCATTGTAAATAGCCCTGGGAATTTTCACCCAATTAAACATGCTGAAAAAGCCACCCAAAGAAGAAAACGGGTTCTTGATAAAATGCTTGAGCATCAAATGATCAGCGAGACCGAACTCAAAGAGTTTGAACAAGATCCCCTGCCGAAAAAATTGAAAAGTAACTTGGCGGCTTCGGCCCCCTATTACGTGGATGCTGTTAATAAAAAGTTGATTGAATTAGGTATTACTGATCGTTCAGGACTTCATGTTTATACAGCTCTTGAGCCCAAAGCTCAAAGAGCGGCAGAGAAAGCCGTTCGTGAAACCTTGGCTCGGTTAGAGTCCCAAAATAAAACCATTAAAAAAATAAAAGAAGAAACAAAAATGAACCTTGAGGCTAGCCTCATTGCAAGCCATCCCCAAACCGGGGACGTGATCGCCATTGTTGGCGGAAGAAACTTTTCGACCAGTCCCTATAACCGGGCCATCGAAAGCCAAAGGCAGGTGGGTTCTATTTTTAAGCCCCTTGTTTTTCTTTCTGCCCTTCAAAATAATGATGACTCTGATAAAAAGTTTAATCCTCTGACTCTTCTTGATAACTCGCCAATGAAACTTGAATACGATCGCCAGATTTGGGAACCACAAAACTATGACAAAAAATTCTCTATTCCAAAACCGGCATTTTTTGTTCTTAAAGAATCCATCAATGTTCCAACAGCAAGACTGGCCATGGAGGTCGGGCTTGACCGAGTGATTGATACGGCAAGAAGTCTTGGCATTTATTCGCCTCTTAAAAAATATCCCGCTCTTTCTTTAGGTGCTTTTGAGCTTTTTCCCTTAGAGGTTCTCAAAGTTTATAACACATTTTCGCAAATGGGTGAGCAGCATCAGTTACAAATCATTCACAAAGTGACCGATCAAAATAAAGAGCTTCTTTATGAAGCCGCTCCCACCTCAGAAACCATTGGAGATCCGCGAAATTACGCCATCCTTGTGTCTATGATGAAAGAAAGTCTAAGAACCGGAACAGCCAAGTGGATCAGGGAATGGGGCTTTGAATCTTTTGCGGCCGGAAAGACCGGAACAACATCGGACTCAAAGGATGCTTGGTTTGCTGGATTTACTCCCCAACAGACGGCCGTGGTATGGATGGGTTATGACAATGGGACACCCCATGGTTTAACCGGAGCGTCCGGAGCTTTACCCATCTGGGTACAATACATGAAAGCCGCCACCGTTTTTGATTCTAACATCGATTTTAAAACTCCAGATGGTGTGGTCTCTCAACTTGTCTCTCGAGATGAGCTTATAGAGCTTGGGATCGAAGAAGAAAAAGCCGTTGATACAGAATTACTTTTTAAAGAAGAAGACTAAACACTTTAAGCCAGCCTCGCTGGTGAATTCTTGAGATTTGTCTTTGTTTCTGAGCAGTCAAGAAAAACAATTCAAGCACAAGTGCATTAAAACAACGAGAATGGGTCTGAATCAGTTTATTTTTTAATTTTTCGTATTGATCCCACCCCCTTGTCTGGCTAATATCTGTCACCCTATGAATCAAGACTTACCACCCCAAGCCTATACCCGTGAAACTTTGCAAGAAGCTTTCAACTGGTTACAAGAACAGCCCGAACCCGTTCGTGCCACTGTTCACACGCCCGAGCGTTTGGTGAGTCTTTATCAAAAAGCCCAAAGAATGGTTGAATACGATGCTCCGGTGAGCTCAAAAAAGTTTATTGATGATCTCAAAAACTTAGCTTCAAGCCTTGACCAATTTGGTGGACAAATCAGAAGTCCAAAAACATCACTGGCCACCAAAGAAAGCGCGCAAGCGTTGAACTTTCAACAACCCCAAAAGGTCACGACCATAACTGAACCTGACCGTAATGATACCCGACAGGACTTATCCCACTCGTTTTTAGATTTTAGCCACCCCGAGGCTGAAATTCAAACCCATCAGGCCCAGGGCCAAAGCCAAAGCACGGCCTCAACCCTTTATGAGTCCACCCAAACCACAGAGACTAAAAAATCGGTGATCAAAACAGAGCTTAAGAGCTCTGTGCATGGAGCCATCACCCAGGATCTTGATAGTGTGAGCTTGCAAAGAGTCCGCGAGGTCAAGACCCGCTTTAATTTGGGCTCAGATGCTGAGGCTTTAAGACTTTTAGTGTCTTTGGGGTTTGAAAAATTCTCGCAATTTCCTTAAGATACAAATTCTATTTTTTTTTGAGGAGGACTTGTTGTCTGATTTTACCCAAGCCATTAAAGATTCTGTGAATTTGCCCCAAACTGATTTCCCGATGAAGGCCAATCTTAATCAGCGTGAACCTCAAACCATCCTTGACTGGAAAAAACAAAATATTTACCAAAAAATGATTGAAAAAAATAAGGGCCAAAAATCTTTCTCTATGCCCGATGGCCCCCCTTATGCCAATGGCCACATTCATATGGGTCACACTCTTAATAAATCTCTAAAAGACTTTGTGATTAAGTATAAAAATATGTCTGGCCATCATGCACCTTATATCCCCGGATGGGATTGCCATGGCTTACCCATCGAACACAATATCACAAAAAAATTAGGCGGTAAGGCACGGGATAAATCAGCCCAAGAACTTCGTCTCCTTTGCCGAGATGAAGCCAAAAAATGGGTGGATGTACAAAAAGAAGAATTTATTCGCCTAGGAATCCTGGGTGACTGGGATAACCCTTATTTGACCCTTGACCCCAGTTATGAAGCCGAAGAGGTTCGTGAGTTTGCAAGGAACTATAAAAATGGCGTGATCATTCGCGGTCAAAAACCTGTTTATTGGTGTATTCCCTTACAAACAGCTTTGGCAGAAGCTGAGATCGAGTATCAAGATCACAAAAGCCCTTCGGTTTTTGTGAAGTTTGATTATAAACCCAGTGCTCGCTTTGGCACCTTTGATAAGCCTGTTTATTGTGTGATCTGGACAACCACTCCTTGGACTTTGCCAGCCAATCTCGCCATTGCCCTTCATCCTGATTTTGAATATGGATTTTTTGATGCGGGCTCTGAGTACTGGCTGATCGCAAAAGAGATCGAAAAATCTTTTGTTGAGGCCACAGGCCTTACCCTTAAAAGTCCAAATACATTTTTTCGTGGACAGGATTTTGAATTTGAAAAAGCTCAGCATCCCTTTATGAACCGTGATTCGGTTCTTATTCTGGGTGATCATGTGACTCTTGAAGCCGGTAGTGGGCTCGTGCACACAGCCCCAGGACACGGACCTGATGATTACATCGTTGGTCTTAAATATAATTTAGAACTTTTAAGTCCAGTGGCGCCCAATGGAACATTTACCAATGAAGTTCCCCAGTATGAAGGGCAAAAGGTTTTTGAAAGTAATGAAAATATAATTTCTGATCTGCAAAAATCAGGACATCTGATCTCGAGAAAAGACATTGTCCACAGCTATCCCCACTGCTGGCGATCAAAATCACCACTGATTTTTCGTGCGACCTCACAATGGTTTATCAAAATGGATGACGAAAAATATAATATCCGTCAAAAAGCCATGGCTGAATTAAAAAATATTAATTTTGTGCCTGGCTGGGGAGTTAAACGACTCACCGCCATGATCGAGAATCGTCCTGACTGGTGTATTAGCCGACAAAGAAATTGGGGCGTGCCTCTGCCCGTGCTTTACTGTGTTGCTTGTGATCACCCCTACGTTGACGAAACTGTTATGGATAAAATTGCCAACGCCATGGAAGAAGGCCTTGGTATCGAAGCCTATTACGACATGGACATCGCAAAACTTGTTGATGGCCATCGTTGTGAAAATTGCCAACATGATCAATTTAAAAAAGGCACTGACATTTTAGATGTATGGTTTGACTCTGGTATTTGCCATGCGGCTGTTCAAAGAAAGCGCGAGGGCATGACCTTTCCGGCTGATCTTTATCTTGAAGGGAGTGATCAACACCGTGGTTGGTTTCAAACAAGCCTTCTGACTTCTATTGCCTCTAACGGAAAAGCCCCCTTTAAAACTTTGCTGACCCATAATTTTGTTAATGATAGCCAAGGTCGAAAGATGTCAAAAAGTCTTGGTAATGTGATTGATCCTTTAGATATTATTAATAAATCAGGGGCTGAACTTTTACGACTCTGGGCCGCCTCGCAAGATTATGGTCAAGATATGAATTTTGGAAACGAAGGTTTTCAAAGAGTCACTGAAACCTACCGCCGCCTCAGAAACACCATGCGTTTTCTTTTAGGCAACATCGGTGACTTTAACCATTCGCGCGACAATGTGAATCCTGCAAAGATGCTTCTTCTTGATCAATGGGCTTTGGATCGTTTGTACAGTTTTATGAGCGAAGTCACTCAACACTATGAGCGCTTTGAGTTTTATAAAGTCTACCATGCCCTTAATAATTACTTTACCACTGATCTGTCTTCACATTATTTGTATATTATCAAAGAAAGTCTTATTGGTAAGAATGTAAAAATAATCAAAAAAACTACCTGCCAAACCGTTCTTTATTTGATCACTGAAAACCTGATCAAAATAATGGCTCCTATCACTTCATTTTTAAGTGAAGAGTCTTACGGATACTTTACCGGTAAAAATAAAGAGAGTGTTTTTTTAGAAAGCTTTCCGGCCCCACAAATGCAGTGGGAGAACTCTTTAGTACGGGCCCGTTTTGAAAAGCTTTTTGAAGTTCGCTCTTTGGTCTCTAAAAAACTTGAAGACGAGCGGGTCAATAAAAAGATTGGCTCAAGTCTTGAGGCTCAAATAGAACTCACCCTGACCGATGAACAATGGGACGCTATGAATGAGCTTGAAGCTTTTGAGAGAAACGAATTTTTTATTGTCTCAAAAGTCACAGTTAAAAAGGGCCAAGATCTTAACGTCGTGGTGCAAAAAGCCGCCGGAGAAAAGTGTCCACGTTGTTGGAACTACGATACACTGGTTGAAACAGTCAACTACGGTCACCTTTGTCCGAAGTGCGAAAGGGCTCTGTCATGAAGAAAAAACTGATTTTACTTTCGCTCATTAGCCTTGTTTTGATCACCCTTGATCAAGTGACCAAAAATTATATCGTCAAGTTTTTTGAATATGGTCAATCGATGGATGTGATCAAAAACTTTTTTAATATTACTTATGTTAGAAACTATGGCGCTGCTTTTGGTATGTTGTCCCAGGTTCAAGCCAATATTCGAGATCTGTTTTTTTTACTGATGCCCCCTTGTGCAATGGCAGCTATCTTAGTGATGTTAAAGATGGCTACTCCCCAAGAAAAATTAAGAACTTGGGCTTTGTGTGCAGTCTTTGCTGGAGCACTTGGTAATTACATCGACCGTTTACGCTACGGATATGTGGTGGATTTTCTTGATTTTCATTATTACGGGCAGTGGGCTTGGCCAGCGTTTAATGTGGCTGATATGTCCATCGTTTGTGGCGTAACAGTTTTGATTTTACTTGAGATCTTTCAACCTTCCCCCACTCCCGTTAAAAAAGCCAAAGCATGAATCCGGGTGAGCCGAGCTTTTACACAACGGGCCCGCTCACTGAAATTCAAATTGGCTCTTTAGTGATCCCAACTTACTACCTCGTTATCAGCCTCACTTACTGTATTGGGATTCTTTGGTTTTATAAACGCTGTGAAACAAGACAGCTGCCCCAGAAAAATGCCTTAGACATGAGTTTAATTATTATGATCTTTGGCTTTATCGGTGCCCGACTTGGACATGTGATCTTTGAAGAACCTCAATTTTATTTAAAAAACCCCATTCAAATATTTTATTTTTGGCAAGGCGGATTTGTCTTTTATGGTGGTGCCTTGCTCGCCTATCTCATAGCAGCCCTATCGGTCAGAAAACTGAAACTCACCTTCTGGCTTTGGCACGACACTCTTGCCCCGGTAATCGCTCTTGGATACGCCTTTGGAAGATTGGGTTGCTTTCTCACTGGCTGCTGCTTTGGTAAAGTCTGCGATTGGCCCTGGTCCATACCACTTCAGCAAACCCATATCACAACCGGAGTTGTTGAACATATTCTTAGGCATCCTACCCCTCTTTACGCCTTCACAATAGAAATCTTCATAGTTCTTTTTCTACTGTGGTACGAAAAACAAAAACCCGTTTTAGGCCGCGTCTTTTTAATCTGGGTGGCTCTTCACAGTCTTAACCGTATAGTCATGGAATATTTTAGAGACGACCCCCGCGGAATAGAAGTTTTCAATCTTTCAATTTCAACCTTTATCAGCCTCATTCTTTTTGTTGCCTCTTTATCCTTATATATAAAGAAAAAATCCTAATTCAATTCTCGTACACCCGAGCCGATTTTTTAAATCTCGCTTTCATATTATTTTTTAAGGTCAAACACCTAGAGAAACTCTGTCAAGCGTGACGCGCTTTTGCCCGAAGGGCAAAATGACAGCGAGGGCAGGAGCCCGTTTTCTCTAGGTGTTTGACCTTAAAAAATAATATGAACACGATCTTAAAAACTCGCAAGTGGTCAAAATTCTGAAATAGAAATTTTTTTTATAGATTGAGTGATAATAAACTATTGATGCTGGCACAAAAAAAGGGGTGGGAAAACGTATTGATATTAAACAGTCGCTCACAAAATCTTTACATTGAGACGGTGAGATCGAACTGGGATGACTTAAAATGAGTCTGTCTTTTGCAGAGACGTTTTATAATGGGATACCCGGGGGGACTATCAAATGTATCAAAACAAGACATCTCTAATTATAGCTACACTATTATTACCAATACTGACTGGCTGCGGAGGTTTGCTGAGCAATCCTTTTGAGCAAACAGTGACTTATAATAGTATTAAAGGCGAAGTCACCGGCGGAGTTGGTCTTGATGACAAAGACGCTGTGAGCGCACCA
>CAYMBT010000058.1:0-7723 GCA_964388755.1 uncultured Pseudobdellovibrionaceae bacterium
TTTTAAATCGATTAGACACTGGGCCTGTTTTTTAAAATCTTCTTCAATCATGAACTCTGATGGATTTGTTTGCTGATAATACAGCTGACATTGTTCAAAATCCTTTAGGGCCGAATAGGTACGGGCTAAATAAAGCTTTCTTTGTGTTTCATTATCAGTTGTGTTTTCAAAGGGATATTTTTTAAAAGACTCGAGTGCTTTTTTAAACTCATTTTTTTGGTAAGAGATGACCCCTTGCCAGTAAAAGTATTCCGATTTTTGGTTTTTTTCATTGATGCTCAGTTGATTAAGATAGGTCAAAGCCAAATCATTTCGTCCTTCTTGAACAAGCACTTTAACCAATTCATAGGAGTCATAATTATCATAACGAGGATCTAAAAGTTCAGAACTGGCATAAACCGCTGTGATTAAGAAAAAAAGAGAAATGAATAAATAATGAATCATAAAATAAAGTCCTCTTAATTCAGTTCAAACTTAATTTTTTGTAAAGTCCAAGAAGCAACAATTTGACCTTTGATCACACCCGGATCAAATCTCCATTTTTGGATCGCACTTTTTGCGGCTTGATCAAAAACTCCTTGGGGCTGACTTTCTTGCACTTCAATTTTTTCAACAACGCCAGAAGTTCCGATCAGAATTTTGAGGAGCACAAAGCCTGAGATATTTTTTTGACGGGCTTCACTGGGGTACTCAAGACTGGACTGACTCAGGATGCGCGGTGGACGATTCATATTCTCTTTTTCGCGGGCCAAAGTTTGGGAGTCAGTGGCAAAGCCACCACCACCAGCGATTCCAGGCCCGCTACCACCTGATCCAAAACCAACTCCGGCTGAAAAATCTTGGGGTGCTGAAAAAGAATCGGGGGCCAATGTACTCATCAGACTTGCTGGTTCGTTACTGACTTCTTGCGGAGGAGGGGGTGGCTCTTCTGTTTTGGGTTCAGCCACCTTAATTTTTATTTTTTCAGTTTTTTGAACCAAAACTTCTTCAAGCTCACTGGGCTCATAGGCCATTATTGACGCCAAAAAAAGCAAGACGAGCGAGCTTAAAGCTAAAATAGTGAATAAAGGTTTTACTTTTTTTAACATCATCAACTAAACCTTAATCAAGGCTGTAAAGAGGCCTGCTACCAACATGAGTATGAGTCCCAAAAATATAATGGGGCTAAAATCAGCCAGCTTTTCAATAAGGCCCGCTTTTTGTTTAAGTTGTGCTTCTTTTAAAAGATTATCAAAGATAAAAAGCGAAAGACTCTGACCACTGGGCTGTGTCGTCTGATTCAGTGTCTTAAGAAGTCCCTCACCATTGGGTGCCAAGATATAGTGTTTATCCTGAGTCTGACCAATGGCTGCGGATTGACCAAAGCGAGTGACGTTTCCACTGACAAGACGGTTATTCTCGTCAAGAAAAGACGCTGGATAGGTTTCTGATTGAGTCGAGGATTTGATGAGATTCTGAGTGCGCTCAAAAAGAGGCTCAAAAGACTGAATGCTGAGCTTTTCAGGAGTGCTAGCAAAAAAATCTTTTTCGTTAAAAATTTCAAAGCGATGACTGGCCTCCATTGAGGCTATCAATTTCTGTGCACGAGTGTAGGTTTGATCCAAAGTTGTTCCGCGCTTTTGCAATTCTTTTTTTCTTTGATCAAGAACCAAAAGGTTTTCATGCAGTTGATCGTTGTTTCCACTGAGAGAAACCAATTGATTTTCAAGCTGATTGATCTCTTGGGTGAGTGACGTTTTTTTTGAGGTGAGTGATTTTTTGCTATTTTCTTTAAGTTTTATCAAAGCCTGTTTTTGGGAATTTAAATAAACATATTCTTTTTGCAGAGCTTGATGAAGGCTTTGGTCTTCAGCAAGAGCGGATAAAAGATGTGTGAATTGAAAAGCAATTATTAGGATAAGGAACTTCATAAGCTGGCTCCAAGGGGTTGGTTATTAATAGGAAGATTGTAGAGATGGGTTGTATTTTTATTTTTAAGATGATCAACAAGACTTAAAATGGATTTTTTTTGATCCGTCGATTCAATATCAATCCATTTCCACCCTTCACCTCTGAGGTGAGCTTGTAATATTTGTCCATTGGTATTGACGGCAAAAAGGGCAATCAATCCCAGGCGAGCCACTTCGCACTTTTGTTCAATACCATTAATGTTAATATCCATGATCTGATAGCTATTGGTACTGGATAGCTTTTTTTCGCTTTCTAAAAAAGACCATAAATCAGCGATCAGACTTTCGTGGCTCTCGAGCTGACTTTTCAAACGTTGAGAAATCTTTTGGATCTGAGCCAAGCGTTGATCCTGTTTAAAGGGGATCATTTGCTCGATAGTCTGTTGATAACTTTTAAGCCACGTAAGCATAAGATCAGAACTTTGAGCATCATAACTGGGTAAAGTTTTTGTACTCTCTTTAAGACGAGAAATTTTGTCTTTAAGCTGCTTACTTCTTAAGTTTTCTCGTGAGATTTGTGCCTGAAGCTCAAGCTTCTTTTGTGAGAGTTGATCAATTTGGCTTTGCTCAGTTTTTGTGAGCTGCTCGTTTTCTTGGGCCAACTCTTCGATGTTTGAGCGAAGCTCAGTCACTTGGTCAATAAACTGATCCCAATTTTGCGTGGCTGAACTGATATTGATTACGAGGGCAAGTATAAACATGATCATAATTATCTCTCCAAATCTTGGACGGGTTTATCGGTTGTGACTGCAAAGTCTTTAACGCCTGATGATTTGACCCAATCAAGGACACGAATGACCTCGCCATAAGGTCTGTCTTGGTCAGCGACAATCAGCGCTTGGACTTCAGGGTTTCTTTCAAACTCTTCAAGGGCCATGGCTTTGGCTTCGGCTTCATCCACCTCTTGATTGTTGATCATCACTGTACCGTCGGCGGTGATTGAAACATTAAGAAGGCTCGGTGTTGTTTCTTCAGCCGATGAGGCCTCGGGAAGATCGATCGGTACACTGGGTTTGATCATAGCGGGGGCAGTGACCATAAATATAATCAAAACCACCAATATAATATCAATCAGCGGAACCATATTGATCTCGGCAATTGTATCTGAACTTCCATTTGATTTTGCACCCATGGGGCGTATCTCCTTATAAAAAAAATAATTTATTCGTTGGTTCCGACACTTTTCATTTTTCCGTAAGCGATCACAATGTCTTTAAGATTAGTAATGCCGGCAATAATTCCTTTAACTTGTTTTTGAAAATAATTAAAAGCCACAATATTGGGGATCGCCACCAGGAGTCCCGCTGCTGTTGCAATCAGGGCCGCAGAGATCCCTGCCATCACAGTCTGTTGACCAGCATCAGTGGCGTTGGACATATCATAAAAAGACTTCATGATTCCAAGGACAGTTCCAAACAAACCAATATAAGGGGCATTAGATCCAACGGTCGCAAGAAAGGTCAGAGACTTTTCAAGGCGAGGTTGTTGAAACTGAATAAAAGAGTCAAAAGTTTCAGAAAGCCCAGTGAGTCCATTGGTTTTAATATGTTCAAGAGAGTAGTTAAGGATTTTGCCGTGCAGAGAGTCTTTATCAAGATCAATATCTTCTAGGTGGTCAATCTTCACTTGGCTTAAAGCCTCTTCGATTTTTTTCATTTCTTTTTGACTTTGTTTAACCACTTGATTGAGACGGATATAGCGTTCAATAATGATTCCTAAACTGATCAGACTGAGGACAATAAGAAGGTAAAGGACTCCGGCATCGGCATAATGGGCAACGGCAAATATTCTATCTTTCATAACTGCTCCTTGGCATTTAAAGATCTCAATAAATCAATGACTTCTCTGTTGTTATTTTCAATGGCAAAACCTAAGGGTGTTTGGCCTTTTGAGTTTGGAAAATTAATGTCCGTCGTAGAAATGCCTAAAGAGACATCCTTCCAGTTGGCCAGAAATCCTGTGACATGGGCCCCTTTAACAAGGAGCACAGACTGAGTCAGCGGGGTTTCACCTGATTCTTCATCAATAAAATTGGGGTCAATACCGTCATTGAGAAGTTTTTCGATACTGGGAACACGCTTTCTTTTAACAGCGGTCATTAATTCTTTTTGACCCTGCATTTGAATTTGGGGATCAAGTAACATAATAATTCGACCTTGCCCCCAGATCTCAAGCGCATGATCAAGGGCGGTTTTATTGGCATCATCTTTTAAATCAGTGACGGCCCCCAATTTTATAAGATGGTAAGCATAAGGACTTAAATTTTTAATGGCAGCGTAGATCAGTGGGGTCGCGTTATTAGATTCTGGCAATCGAACATTAAGATTACTAAGGGTGATTAAATTTTTAAAAGAATCGATGTCACCAGAATCCATGGAGAGTTTAATTTGACCTCCAAGACTTTTATCGTCGACAACCTCGTTAACATCATTATTAGAGACGTAGCCAAAGTTTTCACTTTTGTGTGAACCACAGCCGACAAAAATAGAAAGCAAAATGACGATGAGACTAAATTTTATCATTAAAACACCGCTCCTAAATTAACGCTAAACACACGACCTCTGTTAAAACTACGAACAACAAGTGTGTCTTGTGTAGCATTCACTTTGGGGTTTAAAAGGTTTCGCGCCCTAAAACCAACAAACCAATTTTTATCAATGACTTTACTGGCGACGAAATCTAGTTGACCAAAAGCTTGTTCATAGGTGTCGGGTATTCCGTTAGTTCCCACTTCTGTGATTCTTGGCCCAACAATATTATAAAGCAAAGTGGATGAGAGGCCCCAAGTGGGTAAATCGTATTGCAATTGAGCATTGAGCACATAGGGGGATTGGCCTTGTAAAGGGCGCTCTGATGAGGTTTGGATACCGCTATTTTTAGCATCTAATTTAATATTGGATTCAATCAAAGTAATATTGGATAAAAAGCTAAATCTTCTGAGCGATCGACTGAGGTGTCTTAAAGAAAAACGAGATTCTACTTCAACACCATAGTTGTCTGCCGAATCAGCATTATCAAAACTTTGGATGCGGTTGACTCCGGGTAAAAACACCACCTCAATGGGGTTAATAAAATTCTTATAAAAGAAGCCGACAGATGTGTATTCATCATTACTCAGATAGTACTCCCAGCGATGATCAATGTTTTTAATCACCGTACCTTTAAGATTGGCATTACCTTGAATAAAAAGACCAGTTTCATCATCTATAAATCCAACCGTTGATAGTTCACGAAAATCAGGACGTGCTAAAGTTTCGCTATAGGCCAGTCGGCCCCTTATTTTTTCGTTGGGCTTCCACACCACACTGTGTGCTGGAAGTGTGTCCATCATTTTAAGTCTTGAGGTGGCAAAGGGGTTATTAGGTTCAAAGTATTTATAGGTGTTCACTTCTTGGATTGAAGTTTCTTGTCGAACCCCTGACTGAAAAGACCAATCACTTTGAGGAGAGAAATCAAACATAATATACTGGGCAGAAAGATTTTGCTCGCCCGAATAGGAATCAGCAGAATTAGTGAGATTTTTTAGTAAGTAAAGTCCTGGCTTTCGGTTTTCTTGATTAAATAAAACTTCGGGGCTTGCTCCTAAATCAATAGGTGCAGTGCCATTATAATCATTGGCAAAATAAAGACGGGTGATATCAGATTGTCGATCTTTGTTTAATAAAAGAGCGCCGAATTTGACTTTTAAATATTCAGGATCACTTTTTAAGATAGAGAAATCAGAATTGATGGCTATCTCTGTTGAGTTGTCTTGGAGTTCGCTCCAGGTTCTTCGGTTACCGGCACTGTCGGAGGCTATGGTTTTTGAAGAGTTAATAATATCGTAAAGATACTCTCTACGATCAGGACTATCACGCAGAGCTTGGGAAAGTCCCAATCGCCAATCGACTTTTAGAGGACGAGAAAAAAGAGAAGAGAAATCATGGTTGGCCGAGAGATGCTGAGTAAAAAGTTGTCGTTCGATGAAATCAAGAACAGTAGAATCGGTATAGTTTCCGCCACTGCCAAAGTTTTGTGATAAATCATTTTGTGTGAGTTGTGTGGTATTTCGCAATATAAAAGAAGAAAGTCTGATTTGAGTGTGTTTGTAAAAGTCGAGTCCAAAATCAAGGTGACCAGCGACCCGGGTTTCGACTTCAGCCACATCGCTTTGTCGTTCAAAGTCAGCTTCTAAACGACCTTGGTTACCGACATTAAATCCCCTGATCTCGCGGTTATACTGATCAATATTTTGACCATAAAGTCCACCGGCTGAGATCCCAGTTTTTAGCCCCTTAAAATTTCTACCCGTACCCATAGAAAAAGCGAGTCCGGGTAAAGAAGGGGAACTGGTTCTATTTGTATTATAGGTATTGCCAAGGCTTTGACTCAGCTCAACCACCCTTTCTTCGCTGAGTCCTTTATCGAAGCCAGGGATATTTTTTTCGATTTGAAGACCTTGTTTAAGAACATTTTTAATGGCGTCAGGCAGTTGTCGAGAACCATCATCAAAACCCAAATGATCAGTGGATCCGCCAAAAGAATTGAGTCTGTTACTCGAGTTATCAAAATTATTCGAAAGATTGGCTTTAAAATAAAACTTTTCAGGAATGGATTTAGTTTGAAGCTGAATCAAGCCACCACCAAACTCTCCAGGTAAATCAGGCGAATAACTTTTTTGCACCACTATGCTTTCCATGATAGCGGTGGGAAAGAGATCAAGAGGGACCACGCGTCGCGCGGGTTCAGGACTTGGCAGACTAAAGCGATTCATGAGTACACCAGAATAACGCTCGCCAAGACCACGAACATAAACGTATTTACCACCCACAAGAGTAAGTCCTGTCACCCTTCTTAAAGAGGCTGCGGCATCGCTGTCACCAGCTCGTGACATTTGCTCTGATCCTAGGCCATCTGTGACGGCACTGCTTTGTTTTCTGACTTCAACTAAAGAAGATAGAGATCCTCGTGATTTTGGGGCAAGGACAATGACATCCTCCAGCTCATTGAGAGATTCTTTAAGGACCACTGGTATTTCAACGGCCTCATTTTTAACTTCAATATCAGCCAAAGTTTGGCTTTGGTAATCGGGGTGAAAAAGAGAAATAACGTAATTGCCCATGGGTAATTTTGTTTTTATCAGACCTTGTTGATCACTTTTTAAAAGTGATTCCACTCCAGAAATAATCACTTGAACTTCTGAAAGTGGACGGCCTTTGATATTTTTAATACTAAAACTCAAATCTTTGAGTTCTGCGTTTTGTAAAACAGGTTTAGAGGTCGCTTGTTCAGTGGGATTTTCCACTTGTGAGATGTTGTTGTTTTGTGAAAGATGAATTGTGATTTGGGTCTCTTGCTGAGAGCGGACCGAGAATTTTACAATTTGTTCTGTTTCGTTAACAATGAGCTGGTAATCGTTTTTTGCCTTCAATTGAAAACTTAAAACACCATCTTGATTGGTCGATTGTGGACCGATTGGTGTTTGAATCTCTATGGATTCGGCCGGTAAGCCATTTTTAAAGACGACAACGAGAACTTGTCCTTGTTGTTGGCTGCTCTTAAGCCAAGTTTCATCACGGACTTCTTGGGCTAAACAAAAAGAGGAGTCGCCGAGAGCGACTCCTAGAGTGAATAATAATAAAAGAAATCTCAATTTTAAATTCATTGAGCTTAGCGAGCCACCCAACCGGTCATCCAGTCTTCGTCATCATACTGGCTAAATGCGCCAACATAATCAACCGGTGTAAACTGCCAGTCACCTTTAAGGGTTGGTGGTACAAGACCAGTGTCGACCG
>CAYMBT010000058.1:7733-8192 GCA_964388755.1 uncultured Pseudobdellovibrionaceae bacterium
CGCAGGGCCAACTTCACTGGGCAAGTGACCAATCATTTCTATGTCATTAACGAAATTATTAAGTTGAGTTTGGTTAAACCAAGCATCAATAGACCAAAGGTTTTTTGGATTCTGACCAAAGTGGCTACCATTGTCACAGAAAACTATAGAGTTCTCCATAACAAGACCACGTTGCTCAACAAGATTACCTTGAGCAGCTCCGCCATTCATAAAAGTTTCATCGTCATCAATGTTGATGCAATTTTTAAAAGCACCACGAACAAGTGTGTTGTAAAAACGAGCACCAGTACCACGACGAAGTTGAATGCCGTTAAGAATTTTATTGTTTCCGGGCATAGCATAAATAGTGAAGTTGCTTAAGCTGGGGTTAGATCTTGGCATGGCTGTCATGGGAGATCTTAAGTTGTCAGCTTCGATACCGTTAGGATCAGCTTCAGTGGCGTTTTCAAGTTCGATGTA
>CAYMBT010000058.1:8202-13191 GCA_964388755.1 uncultured Pseudobdellovibrionaceae bacterium
CAAACTGAGCATTTCCTGTCCAGCCCATGTCCCAATCAAAACCATCGTCATCGTTATCGATAGAAGCCACATATTTCATGTTCACTGTGCCACCAAAAACTTCGATTCCATCATCAGCACCTTTGTAAGCCTGAATGTGGTCAACTTGTGTACCACGTCCAACAGCATAAAAAGTGATGGCATTCAGCTCGCTATCAGGAGCCACTGTGAATCCTGCATATTCTGAACGAACATAACTAAGAACACCTGAGTTATCGTCGTCATTGTTGCCACCAAATTTTGGAGCATTGGTTTGAACACCTTCAATAACATTGTCACAAGAATTGCTATTGCCGTTACAGTTGTTGATTCGTGCATTACCAGTGATCACTAAACCACCCCAAGCACCTGGAACGGGGTTATTTCTCTCGAGTGATGTAAAGACGATGGGTTGGTTCGCTGAACCTTGCGCCATAATTTTAGAACCGCGAGAGATCACAAGAAAAGAGGCAGGAGCTCCATAAATTTTAACACCAGGGTTAATAGATAAGGTCGACGGGCTAACATTATCGCCACCAATACGAACATCACCCTCAAGGATGTAAGAAAAATCAGATCTTAAAGCGATATTTGAATTGAGATAGCTTCCTTTAAGAACACAGGCCGGAAGACCTTCAATATCACTGCCAGCTGGTGTGGTTCCGTTGGGGCAAGCCAACGCATTTTGTGAAACAAAAGTGAGCATCAATCCCACCGCTAATAATGTTTTTTTCATAAAGCCTCCTTAAAGACTGTTTAAATAAAGGAGGCGGAAAAGATCGAAAACAAGAGGCCCCCCCCTTTATTTTTATAATTTCTTCGCAAGATTCTTTTTTAATCCCACGAATAATATTTTTTATTTTCTTATGACTTACCAAGTACCAAGTTTCGATAAACTTTGTACAATTAGGAGATGATTGGGAATTGGTCAGGACTCTGTCAGCAGTTCGCCCCACGAATTTGATACCAGGCCCTGTTTGGTGAAGCTCACGCAATTGCTGCCAGGCCCTGTTTGGTGGCGCCAAGCGCCACCAAACAGGGCCTGGCAGCAATTGCGGGCGGCACCATTTATGTCAAATTGTCGATTTTTTTGACACATAAAAAAAGAGTAATTTTAGGTGCTTGGGGGATTTTGAACTCAAATTGAAGGAGTTACAATTGAGTGGCCAATTAAGGGCACCACCTTTTGAAGACTCTATAATCAATTAAGGTAAAGTTTCTAATGACTTAAGTGTGTTTAGTCCTTGTGGTCTTTTTATTGATAAGTATAAGGGTATGAAATCAAAGATTCGCACCCTTCTCACTCTACTCAGCCTCTCCATGATACTCGGAGCGTGTGCCGAACAACCACCCGCTGAAGAATCTTGTAACTTTGTGATGAATTCTAACCAGCGCCGCGTGTCTTGGGCCTTAATGCCCATTCGTTTTTATGCAGATACCAGCATTTCTGACGAGCAATTTTTTGCTATTAAAGAAGCTATGAAAGTTTGGAATGACGAATTCAATCGCCCGGTTTTTGAACTGGTCGGTTTAACTCAACAGCTTCCAGCCCCCCTTTTTCATAGCGACGGAAGAGTGGTCGCCGATGGCTACAACGGTATTTATGTGATGCCAGCCGAAAACTTTGAAAACTCTCGTACTAAAAATGAACAAGCACGAACCAGCATTAGCTTTCGCGGTGACTATATTTATGAATCAGACATCTTGATCGATGCCTCTGAAAAATTTTACTATGAAAATCAAGAGATTAGGTCTTCTACCCAGATGGTTCATTTTAAAAGCCTAATCGTTCACGAATTGGGTCATGCGCTGGGTCTCGAGCATATTGATGAAGACGAGTCCGTCATGAATCCTAAACTACAGTTTGGTCAGTATCGCACGACGATCTCTGAACGGGACTTTGAGTCATTGGCTTGTGAGTATCAGTAATACTAATGGGTTTATTTAAGGTAATTTCATTTGTCAGCCTTAGGGTTTAGTCCTAGGCTTAAGAAAAGGAAGCATTGAGATGGGTTTAATCAATAAATTAGAAATTAAAAAAGAGAATCAATCCTCTACTCCCGCGACTCAAGAGCAAAACTTCGAGAACACAACGGCTTTAAGCTTTGACCAAAATTATCATGACCATGATGTTGAGTTGGATTCGATCGAAAGATTAAAAGCCAATATTTTTATGCTGAGCGATCTCGAAAGAAGACTGGCTTTCATGAACAAAGAACTTGAATCTGTTTTAAGTTCAAAAAAACGTTCTTAATAAAATTCTTAATGACTTGATTCTTGGACCACTTCTTCAGCCTGAAGATTCTCGCCATGGCGATATCTTTCAACAAGGCTTTCATCATTGGTTGGAAATGAAAATAAAAGCGAGTGACTGTTTGTACCTTCATCCTCAAGAGTCACGGCCACATAGTAAAGATGTTCAGCCCCTTCTTCAGCGCGAGATAAATCTTTAATAAAAGTCACAAGTGTATAGCCATTCATGGTGGTGTTGCGCCAAATTTCATCGGCGTCTTCGATGGTCTCTTCTCTGAGTTCAGAGTAATTTTGAAAAAGGGATTCATCGATGTCGCCCGTGTTTCTAACGATCAACATCGATTTATAAAGACCCAGTGCTAGATCATCGCCTTCGGTCAGTGCATCACCTTCGATTCCACCAGAGGTTTTTTCGTCTTTTGTTCGATCAAATATAATTTCACCACGTCTGTAATGCTCGCAAAGAACGTCAAAACGGGTTGGGAAATGGAGAAATACAAAAGTAGGGGTATCTTCAGCTAAATAGGCCACCGCCACATAAAAATAAATGTCTTCATTTTTTGTATCTTCAAAACATTTAATAAAATTATAGATGGTGTGACCCTTAACAGTTTCAGAGTCTTCCCAGACTTCATCAGGGGATTGCAACAGGTCTTCAAGTTCTTCTTCTTTGGTCAGGGACTCGTCGTCCGAATAGTCTTCAGGAGTCCTGAGTTTTAAAAATTCTTTCTCAAGTTGAGATATGGGGCCAGCAAAATGCTTAAGGACTTCTTCTTCACTAGAGAAGATAAGATTGTTCTTACGATCAATGATGATTTCTTCTTCAGCTGCCATTTTGCTCTCTTTTTTACGACCCACAAGATATGATAACTGTTTTTTGGGGCATCCGGCTACGTCATTGACCTGCAATGTCATTTTGAGACAACAGGTGCTTCGAAATAAGGCTTTTGACCACTGAATAAATGGACTTGCAAGATTTCAAGAAAAACGCACAAAATAGATTTAAGGAAATTTCAGTTTGAATTCCATCGCAAGGAGGCGAAGGTGGTCGATCTCACGTATGATTGCTTAGAGCAAATGGATAATCTCATCTTACAGTCGGCAAAAGGCATCCACCTTCTTTTCGAAAAACCAGATATTATCAATGCCCTTAACGATGCAAAAAATCAGAAGTATGAAACTGATTTAAGCAAACTTAAAAAAATTCAAGAGGTTCTGTATGAATTCATCAGCCTCAAAAGTTATCAAGATAAAAAAGATTATCTTAAAACCCTGACTCACGAGGATTACTCTCTTTTGATTAGGGCTTACTTTAAGATCGTAGAAAACTCTATGCTCACAAAAGTCAAAGTCAGGCACTAATAGAACTATTCTAAAATAGTGATCCGATTAGACTTTTTTACAAAAAAATTGAGTTAAGTATAGGTCTAAAGATAGGGAACTTAGATCATAAGGACTGACGTTAAAACAGTCCTTATGATGAGTTCTCTATATTCAGTAAAGGCTATTAGGCGCCAAAATCAGGTGAACAGTTGAGCTTGATTTTAGTTTCTTCTTTAAAGGGTAGGAATAAATTAGAACTTCCCTCTGGAAAAGTAATTTCACCAGTTATGGTAAAATCAAACATGTCCTCTTGTTTAAGCATGAGTTGACCGTATCCACCGTCACCGTCTCCATCACACTCAAAAGAGATATTCACGAAGGTCATATCATTGTCTTGAAGAGTGGTTGTAGTTACAGGAGCTTTCTGACAACTTTTGAGTGGCATTTCTTGGGCAGGAATTTCGGCTCCTTTAAATGGAAACTGAGTGATGCTGATATCGTAAACAACATCACCATTGCCAGTAGCAAATTCATCGTCTGAAAAGATATCAATTTTTGCACCCTGTTTAATAAACATATTAAATTTAAAGTAGTTATAAGATCCGATCGCTGTTGTTTCTTGATCAGAGCTGTCTTGCTCACAAATAAAATCCATGGTCCCGTCAGTTTTATCGTAACCGGTGGCTAACAAAGGTTGGCTGATTAAACTTATAACAATGGTCATTAAAATACTTAACATATCAATCTCCTTTAATATGATTTTGAGCTTATCTAACTGGATATCAGTCGATGAGCAAGAGATGGGTGATATTGAACAATTTACAGTCTATGAAAATGAAGAGGATTCACTTTTATTTATGACGATTTATATTTCATGAGGGGATCGGGGCTGTTTAATAATTCAAAATAGTGTTTCTTATTTTTAATCTCATTTGTGAAAAATTTTAAAATAAACAACTCATGCTTGGCATGGTTTATTAAAAGCATATTTTTTATTGAATATTTTTTTGACTTTATTTTTTGTTGTAGCTCTTAATAGGTCTCGAGAGGTCGAGATAGCTCGTTCATTTGTTATTCAATATAATCTCAGTTTGAGACATATTTCTGACTATTACTATGGTTACAACTCTCTCATAGAATGATTCTTTTCAACATTGAAGATATCTACTGAAGAACTCTTTGAGTTGAGCCGATAAAAAACTATGAATATCCTGGCTCTTCTTTTATCAGTTACTTTTGTGTTCTCTGAATACAGAGTCTATGAACTTAAGATCACCAATAGCCAGACGCAAAAATCCAGAACCGTTTACTCAACTCTCGATTGGATTCAGTATCGTGATTACCATCACCTAAGTCGTGATGAAAAAATAGAGATGACCGATCACTGGATGTGCT
>CAYMBT010000059.1:0-12975 GCA_964388755.1 uncultured Pseudobdellovibrionaceae bacterium
GCTGCACCACCGGGTCTTCACCAAGCTGGCCAAGGGGCCGATGACGGCCGAGGCAGGAGCCGTCCCCTCGAGTCAAACCCCTCTCACAAAACCCCAAAAAACTGCATAAAACCCAAAATCCAATAAGTCCTAAGTAAAGGATTTACTTTGACTTTAGGCGTTTAAGATCTATAAGTGTACGTTCACTCTAGAAAAAGTGAAATCTAGGAGACTTATCTCTCACCAAGGGACTTGTCTCCACCAAGGAGGTATTTACGTTTCATGAATAAAACAACAACTCATTTAACTAAAAAACAGAGAGAGGAACTCGAAATCCTAAGGCTCTTCAAAGAAGGTGAAAAAGAAGAGTTAAAAAAAGCCGGTGAATTTGCTTCTCTATTCGAAGAGGCAGTCAGCGAAAACGATATCAAAACAGGTGAAATTGTTAAGGGCACAATCGTTGAAGTGCAAAGCGATTACGTTCTCGTTGATATTAATTATAAATCTGAAGGTTTAATCCCTATGAGCGAATTTCGCTTTATCGAGGGTGAGGACCTGATCAAGCCAGGCGAAGAGATTGAAGTCTATGTGGACAAGATCGAAAACGACAACGGTATGATCGTTCTCTCTAAAGAGAAAGCAGATATGATGCGTGCTTGGACTGACATCTCTCGAGCTGCAGAAAACCAAGAGCATATTGAAGGTACAGTGATTGCCAAAGTTAAGGGTGGTTTAAGCGTTGATATCGGCGTTAAAGCGTTCTTACCTGGAAGCCAAATTGATCTTCGTCCTGTGCGCAATATGGACATCTATATTGGCAAAAAATATAAATTCAAAGTCATTAAGTTCAACAAAAAAAGAGGCAACATTGTTCTTTCTCGACGAGCTCTGCTTGAAGAAGAAAGAGAAAGCCTTAAAACTCAAACGAAAGATCTCATGAAAGAGGGAACTCGTGTGATGGGTGTTGTGAAAAACGTCACCGATTACGGAGCCTTTATTGATCTTGGCGGTATTGATGGACTTCTTCATATCACTGATATGAGCTGGTCACGCATCAAGCATCCGTCTGAAGTGATCAACGTGGGTGATGAGATTGAAGTTGTTGTCCTTAAATACGACACAGAAAAAGAAAGAGTAAGCCTTGGGCTTAAACAACTTTCTGAAGATCCATGGCTTGATACTGCCGGTAAATTCCCAGTGGGAACTCGTTTGACAGGTAAAGTTGTGAGTCTGACTGATTATGGTGCATTCCTCGATGTGGGTGAAGGCGTTGAAGGCCTTGTTCACGTCAGCGAAATGAGCTGGACGAAACGCGTAAAACATCCGTCACAAATCGTGAATGTGGGTGACGCTGTTGAAGTTCAAGTTCTTGCCCTTGATCAAGACAACCGTCGAATCAGCCTTGGTATGAAGCAGCTTCAAACCAATCCTTGGAACGAGCTTAAAGAAGCTTATCCTCCAGGAACAATCATTGAAGGCGACATCAAGTCGGTCACTGATTTTGGTATATTCGTTGGAATCGAAGATGGAATTGACGGAATGGTACACATTTCTGATTTCTCTTGGACTCGTCGTGTGAATCATCCTTCTGAAATCTACAAAAAAGATGATAAAATTCGCGCTGTTGTTTTAGGTGTGGATATCGAAAACGAACGTTTCAGCCTTGGCGTGAAACAATTGGATTCAGATCCATGGTCAGTGGTTGAGAAAAGCTTTACCATTGGTTCTCTTCATGAAGTTAAAGTGACTAAAGTCGCCGATTTTGGTGTCTTTGTTGAACTTTCTAACGACATCGAAGGCCTTGTTCATATTAGTGAACTTTCAACCAAACGTGTTAATAGCCCTGAAGAAGTTTGTAAAGTCGGTGATCTAGTTAAAGCTGAAGTGATCAGCGTTGACCAAGATGCCCGTAAGATTGGTCTTAGTGTTCGTTTAGCCACACTCCGTGAACAAAACGGTGATGTGTCTGAATACTTAAAGAAAACATCTAAGCCTAATGCAACGATCGGTGATCTTTTTGCTGATCAACTTAAAGACTTGCAACAAACAGGTGATAAACAGTAACTTTTAAATAAGGGCCCGATTTATTTTTTTAACCCTCGGGTGTGAAAAAATAAATCGGGCCCTTTTCTTTTTTGGGGAGTTTTTAATTGTGAGTAAAAAAACAACTGACCTACAAAAAGACATTTGGCCCTCTGAGCGACAAGTTGACGAGCGTCCCCATCGTCATCAGTATGTTCGGCGGGTGATCAAGCCCGTGGGTTGTGTGTTTTGCTCGGCTTTAAAAGCCCCTCTCTCGTTGAACAGTCTTGTTTTATATAAAGACAAAAGTATTATGGTGATTCTTAATAAGTATCCCTACAACAATGGGCATTTGTTGATTTTGCCAAGACGACATGTGGCTGATTTTGAAAAGTTAAAGACCGATGAACTTTTTAGAATGCAAAAAATGATGCAGATTTGTGTCAAAATCTTAAAAAAGGTCTATAAGCCCCAGGGTTTTAATATGGGCATTAATCTTGGCAGTGTGGCTGGAGCCGGAATACCAGAGCACCTTCACTACCACATCATCCCCCGTTGGGGTGGAGACACCAATTTCTTTCCGCTGATTGCCGAGACAAAATTGGTTGTTGAGACCAACGAGCAAAGTTACAATCAATTAAGACCTCATTTTGATAAACTGGAGTTTTAAGGTGTCTTTTAAAATTGAACTGGATCACATCGGAATTGCTACCCCCCAAATCAAAGAAAGCAATTTCTTTAGTCTTTTGGGCTTACCCCATCTCGGTGTCGAAGAGGTGTCTTCAGAAAAAGTAAAAGTCTCTTTTTATGAAACTCAAAATAAGGCCCGAGTCGAACTCCTTGAACCCACTGACTCTGATAGTGCTGTGGCTAAGTTCATGGATAAAAGGGGCCCTGGAATTCACCATATTTGTTTTCGGGTCACAGGGCTCGATGCCATGGTCGAGCACCTTAAAAATTCAGGTGTGCAATTGATCAATGAAACTCCAAGGGTTGGTGCCCACAACTGTCGGGTGGTTTTTGTGCACCCAAAATCAACAGGTGGCGTGTTGGTTGAATTGAGCGAAAAGGCTCAGTCATGAGTCAAAAGGGTCAGTTTCAAATGCAAAGTATACCTATTAGCCCGATGGTGAAAAAGCTGATCATAATCACTGTTGGCGTGTGGGTTTTATTACAACTGATCCTAGAAAATTTAATACTTTCTGAAAACACCATCACTACTCTTTTCGGTTTTACTCCGAAGTACGTTTTTGAACACTTTCAAGTTTGGCAGCTTTTTACCTATATGTTTCTTCATTCAGAGAATGTCTTTCATATTTTGGTGAATATGATTTCTTTATGGTTTTTTGGCAGTGAATTAGAGTTTCGTTGGGGAGCCAGAAAGTTTCTTCGTTATTATCTGATTTGTGGTGTGGGTGCTGCTCTGATTTATCTTTTTGGTGTGGTGATTTTATTTTTTATTAAAGACTCTCCACCCATGGTCTATGTGATTCCGGTGATTGGTGCTTCGGGTGCTGTGTTTGGAATTCTTTTAGCCTACGCCATTCTTTTTGGAGACAGAGTGATTTATTTCTTTGGCGTCTTTCCTATGCAGGCGCGCTACTTTATTGTGCTGATTGCCGGTGTTGAGATGGTTTCACTTTTAAGCTCTGGCATGGGTGGATCAGGTGTCGCAAACCTAGCCCATCTCGGCGGTATCGTGACTGGCTACATTTATCTCGTTCTTTGGTCACAGTCTGAAAAAGCAGGTCGCACAGGATCCTCTCAAAAGTCTAAAGCTAGACGTAATTTGCGACTTGTGGTAGATAATGAGAAGAAGAAAAGTGACGAGGGTCCTAAATACTGGAATTAGCCCCCTTATTATGGCTACCGATTTTAATTTTAAAATGAATGACCCTCAAAGGAAGTAGAAATGTCCAATCAAGATAAACAAACTTATTTTTCTAAGTTTGATAAAAGACTTTTAGAAATCAATTTAAAAAGTGGTTTGCTTACAGAGACTGAATATCAAAAACATCTTTCAGAATTGCGTGACGACACTGATCGTGCCGAGAAGCTTGATCTGAATGCAGCTTCTGATAACGATTTTCCGGTGAAGTCACCTGTAAACGGTCAGGCAGGCACCGCTGAGCCCACGCCCGCAAGAACCAACAATGATCCTTTTGGTTCAGGCTACTAATTCATAATTTTCTTTAAATAAAAAAAAGGGTTTCATCAAAACAGAGCTTAATGATTTTAGCTCTGTTACTGAAGTATCAATAAGATTGAAATAAGACAAATTACAGAAGAACCTACAAGAATAAATAAGCAATATCGTTGAAAGATATAAAAATAGCTTTATTTTATTGAAGAACAAATCGAGAGAAATAAATATCTTTAATAAAGCTTTTTTTGAGCTGCTTATTAAGTGCCACGGTGATCTCGTCTTTTAAGAAAAGCTTACCTTGGATACTTTGAAGCTCAATAAAGTTTTTTGCATTAAGAATCGTCACAATGGTGTCCCTAGCATGGGCCCCCATAGAAACCACTTCTTCAAAACCATTTTCATCAAGCATTTCTAGGGTGACTTTGACCTGTACGATTCTCTCATCCTCAACATCAGCCAAGTTCACAGTAAAGGGCTCCAAAGAGTAGGTGACGGGCTTTCCGGCAAAGATCTCTTCGTTATAGATCAGTTTTTTAGCCTGAGCTTCGCGAATGGTCTTAGGGGTCATGCCAATAGTGCCAAGGTATGAAAGATATCCACCAAACCCCATGGCTAGAAAATTAAAAAGAATCAAAAGCTTTGGAAGAGCGGTCTTTATTTTTTTAAGAGAAAAACGGGATTCCTTTTTCTTAGGACTTTGTTTCTCTGATTTTTCTTCGTCTCTGGCCACAAGTTCTCCAAAAGCTTGACTGGAACCCAAAAGGCTTCGAGTTTCCTATAATGTTTATCGGACTTTAGTTCATAGTCTTTATCAAACTTTATCATTTACGTATCATAGTGAGACAATTTAAGAGATTATAGGGTTGAGGTTCATGATCTGTTTAGAAGTTCGTCAGAATTATGGGGTTGATTGTAAGCCAAGTTTAATCCTTAAACCCCTTATTGAGCTCATTTTTTTAAGGATTGCTGCCTTATATAATTTAATAATTAAACCGATAAATTTATTAAGTCTGACAAAGCATTTTATTGTTAAACTCAATTGATATTTATTTGAACACACTTAAAGCGTGTCGCGCATGGGGATATAAGATTTTGAAATTTAAAGAAAGGCTCACGGATATTAACCACAAAGTTTATGAAGCCGCCAGTGGGTTAAAGCTACTGAGTTATTTATCCTGGCCGGTGGCTGAGCAAGACAATTTTATACGTGCTTATCAAAAAGGACAAAAATATCTACCTCGTGTTCAATATCAAAAACCAAAATACATCGAGCAGAAAGCTGAACTTAAAAAACTTTTAGCTTCGTTTACGCCAGATCATCCGCTAGAGACATTTACCCAAAAAACGATTTTAAGCTATCTTGATGGTATAGAGCTTGCTGAGTCCGTGGGGACAAAAAGTTTTACTGAACTTTCTGAAAAGATTTTTGGTCAGCCCAAAGATCTTATTTATAACTCTAAGATCAGTAACGTTAAAGCGGCCGAGAACATTATCAGTCTTTCTGATGATTTTAATCATTCTTTTTTAAATCAAAAAAACGAATCCATAGATGCTTCAGAGATTAAAGCTTATCTTGATCTTCGCATTGAAAAGGTTTTTAAGGGTAAGGGGCCAGAAGTTATTATAACCGATAACCTAGCTGCAAAAGCCACTGCGACCTCAAAAAGAATTAAGCTTCGCTCTGGCGTTCATTTTAGTCAGTATGATTTTAAACAGCTTTTTTATCACGAAGTGATGACCCACGCTTTAACTGCAATCAATGGCGAATCCCAAATTCTTATGAAGTCCATGGCGCGAGGAAGCTTAAGAACACTTAAAACCCAAGAGGGTTTGGCGACCTTCTCTGAGATTATTACCGGTGCCATTGATCTTCATCGCCTTAAACGGTTAGCTTTAAGGGTGATAGCCATTGATCATGCACTGAATGGTGCTTCTTTTAATGATGTTTTTGAATTTTTTGTTCAAAAAGGTCAAAGCCTTGAAGAGAGCTATCTTTCGACCCAAAGAATCTTTAGGGGCGGGTATCCTGATAAGAATATCGTCTTTACTAAAGATTGCATCTACTTAGATGGTCTTATGAATGTCCATGGTCTTTTTAGATGGGCCATGAAAAATAATCGTCTCGAGCTCAGCCATCTTCTTTTTTGCGGTCGGGTGAGTCTTGAGGACCTCTTTGATCTTGAGGAGGCTTATAAGTTAGGTCACATTTCTGCACCCAGTTACTTACCCTCTTGGTACTCGAAAATTGAGGGCTTGGCAGGGTCCTTGAGCTTTTCAATACTTTCAAATATTATCCAGATTGAAAACAACCAGGGGCATCTTACAAAAGTATCCTGATTGTTAAATACCTCAGGAGCCTTGTTTGTTTTTCAGTTCAGAATTTTTACAACAAATTCAGCTTTTACCTGATGAACTGTCCAAGCAATCGTTTTTTATTTCGCAAAATGTTTTTAACCCAGATGTTGTTGATCAGCTTTCAAACTCTTTTGAACAGAGAAAAGAAAATCTTAAAACCGCCCATATTGGACCACTCACCAATGTGCAAAAAAACACTGAAGTCAGAAACGACCAAATCTCTTGGATTGATCAAAACGAAAAGGATTTTACCCCCCTCTTTCATCTGATTGAACTGCTCACAAAAGAGGTCAAAAGAACACTTTTTTTACCACTTAGGCGCTATGAACTTCAAATGGCTCTTTACCCCAAAGATCATTTTTATAAGCTTCATGTTGATCAACACCGGGACTTCCCCCATCGTCTATTAACCTTTGTTTATTATCTCAATGACTGGACGCCGGATTGTGGGGGAGAGTTAAGACTCATTTCTAAAATTGATCAAAAGAGTCTAAAACCCATTTTTCAATCTCAATCATCACACACTCATGATTCTTTAAGTCCTCGTTCAGAAGTGATTATTGCGCCCCAAAAAAATCATATGGTTTTATTTTTTAGTGATTTAGAACACGAGGTTCTTGTCACTCATAAAGAGCGCAAAAGTTATACGGCGTGGCTCAGAGACGATATTTTATAAAACTTTTTTTTCTTCAGAAGTTCGCGCAATCATAGACCGATCGTTTTCACTGAAACGGCAAAAAAGTACAGATCTTCTTTTTTAAAAAAAAGAATTAAGAGCATCTTATGCTGCCAGCAACTCTGGCATTTATGTTGCACAAGCAGTCGAGAACTAACTGAATTCACTTTAGCACAAAAATTAAGGATCAATTATGATGAAAGCAGCATTAATAATAACGACATTTTTAGTCTATCACCAAAGTGTTTTAGCCTATTCTCCCTGTAATCCAAATGAGACTACGACTGTTCAACCTGACCTTATATTAACGGTGAATTTAACCAACAGCACAGATATTGAGGGTCAAGTTCAAGCCCTGGTATCGACCTTAGAGAGAAGTCTTCATTCACGTCAGTGTCTAAGTGTTCACTCGGTGACCACAAGTTT
Organism: uncultured Pseudobdellovibrionaceae bacterium; assembly: GCA_964388755.1. Classification (GTDB taxonomy): domain Bacteria; phylum Bdellovibrionota; class Bdellovibrionia; order Bdellovibrionales; family JAGQZY01; genus JAGQZY01. Next base: position 7,605 of record CAYMBT010000059.1, read on the forward strand.
GACATCTGCTACCAGCAGTTGGACACAGCCAACAATCAACAGAGTGCGTGATAGTTGGGGCTGGAAAAGAGAACTGAGATCTCTGCCAGAACTTTTGGCAAATGCCAATCAAGAGGAAGCTCAGAGATCTACACTGTCTTTCTCAGAGACTACAGGAGCTGGTCAAGAAATTGAAGCTGTAGCTTATGAAAACAATAATGTACCAGTCAGTATTCGTATAGTAGGAAACGGTTGCTCTATTCAGCGAACAAGTCCACCGGATCGATTAAGTGTTGAACTGGATCTTATTAAAAACTTTGGAGACCGTGTTGTCGTTGATCCATCCTCACAAAGAGGACATCTTGCCAAATATATTTGTTTGTAAATAAGAACCCATCTGAATCCAAGAGTGTCTTTTTTTCTCTGGAGAACCATAGACACACTTCAGCTGAATGAATCAAAGTTATTTTTGATATTTTTTTAATGGGGGAGTTGAACTTTATTTTCGTCTTTTAAACCAAATATAAAGTCCAAAGGCGGCCAAAAGAAGAGCTAAAGTAAATAGTACGGTTGAACTTGAATCACCTTCTGTACCACTGCCTTCTTGCATCCCTTCAAAGAGTTCATCAGGAAGATCAATAGGGTAAGAGAGAACTTTTTCGCCCAGTTCTTTTTTATTCACCTTATCGATATTTGAACTTGTCACTTTTAAAGTCTTTATGGTTTTAAAAAATATGGAAGAGTATTTAGTGTAATGAATTTTATGGGCACTAAAGGTAACAAGGACAGCAATCTTACCTTTAATCGTTGCTAGGTAACGTGTGTAGTAGTGTGGAAGTTCACTACTGAGATGCATTCCATCGACCCACTGCTCTTTATCGACTTTAACGAGCTTTGCATTGATCACCTGTGACTGTGAGCTTGTGCCCTTACGACTGGATATTTTACGGGGCTCTTTAAGATTACTAATATAGTTATCAAAACTATCGATGTTGCTGGCTTCTTTAGCGGCAAGAATAATGATGGCCTCTTTTGAAGCATTGATGGCTTTTTGGCAAACCTTTGTAGACTTATTTTTTTGACAAGATAAGGGGATTTGATGTCGACATACCCATGCTGTATTTTTAAGTTCACAGTCCCACTGGTGGGGGAGAGTGAACTGAATATAGGAGTTTTTAAAGACTTTAGCCTGAGCAGGATTCAGTGAAAAAAAAATGAAAATAGACAAGAGTATAAAGTATTTTTTTTTCATAAGATTTTACTTACGACCCCTGAACCAAATGAAAATTCCCAGTAGTGATAATAAAAGAGCACCAAAAATAAGATAAAGCTGATCGCCCCCTTGACTGGATGACCCGTCAAAACCATCGTTACTGGCTTCATCCAGTGCTGTACTTAAATGGGCACCAATGTTCACTCCAAGTGTTCCCACATTATTGGGTCTGAGTTCTTTAGAGGATACGGTTGATGCTTTTGTAGCAATCACTCGCAAAGATTTTATAGATTTAAAAAAGTCGTTACTGTATTTGGTATAGTAAAGTTTATGGGCACTAAAGGTGACAAGTACAGAAATGTTGCCTTTGATGGTGGCGAGATAGCGAGTGTAGTAGTGTGGGATTTCGCTGCCTAAGTGCATTCCGTCGATCCATTTGTGTTTTTCTATACTGATGGGTTTGACATGCAGAATCTGTGATTCTGATTTTTTACTTCCACCTACAACGATGGGGCGGGATTTTTTAAGATAGTCATAATATATTTGAAAAGAGTCTTTAGGGCCGACCTCTTTGGCTGCTAAAATAATAATGGCCTCTTTTGTTTTTTTTCTTTGCTCTTGGCACTCTTTAGAGTTTGAACCCTCGCCAAGACACTTTTTTGAAATTGCGTAGCGACAAACCCATGCGGTGTTCTCGAGGTAGCAGTCCCATTTGTCAGGCAGTTCAAAACTGACGTAAGAGTTGCGAAATATTTTAGCTTGAGCAGGTGTTGAGACAAAGAGGGCTAAAAGAATAAATAAAGACAAAAAGCTGATAATTCTAAGGTTGTGTTTCATGGGGTTAGAATAACAAAATTAACTCTGATCGGGTAACGGCCCAAGGGATAAAGGTCTGGTTTAAAACTTAAAAAAATAAAGGAAATTTAAAAGCAAAAAAAAAGAGAATAAAAAGCCGTCCCTGGCTTTTTACATCTCCCCCCCGAAATCATTCATTAATAAATATAAATTCAAAGATCCTTTAGCTTAAAAAGCCAGTATCACCGAGGCCTGTGCCTCTTGGGTGGCCAAATTGGCATCAACAATTTTACTGGATCCTACAAAAGACTTAAGTTCTTCAATTTCTTGACCCGATTCGATGATCAGGTTTTTAACCTCTTCTGGACCGAGGTTGGGATTGATTGAAAGAACAAGGGCTGCAATCCCAGAAACAATGGGTGCTGCCATGGATGTTCCACCACTACCTACAAAAGCTTGGTTGTGAGCATTCATTGTGGCGAGAGAATAAATGGCTTCGGTTTGATCTCCGCCGGGTGCAGCCACATGGACTTGATTGCTTCCGAAATTTGAATAGCTGGTGATCAGGTTATTAGCACCTGTTGCTGCCACATTGATGACATTGGTGGCTTGAACTTCTCCTGGAAATATATCTATGCCTGGTAGACTTAAATCTAAACCGTCGTTACCTGCAGAAGACACAAAGATGACGCCCTTACTACCTGCATATTCAATCGCTTTTTGTAGAGCATCCACTTGGGTATTGAGTCTTTGTAAAGAGGCGTTGATCACTCGTGCCCCATTGTCAGCGGCATAATAAATTCCAGCAATCACACTTCCAACATCGCCGCCACCAGCAGCATTAAGAACTTTCAGTGGCATGACTTTAGAATTTTTGGCTAAACCAAAAATGTGGGATGAGCTTAGTCCACTGACGTGTGAGCCGTGGCCCTCGTCATCAAACGGGCGGTTGTCGCCATTGACAAAATCCCAGCCAAGATCATCATTTTTAAATCCGTTATCATCATTGTCGTTATCAGCTTTTAAGCCTCGCTCTTTATCATTAAAGGCAAGATTGTATTGAATAGCGCGGTGGTTGTAGTTAAGGCCTGTATCAAGGACTGCAACAATAATATTTTCACCAGTGCTGCTGTCCCACGCTCGAGCAGCAGACACTTTATCAAGATGGCTAAAAGGTTTTAGATCCAGAGTCGGCTTTTCTTGAGAAAGATCAATGTCAGCGATTTCTGGATTATGGGTCACAAGAAATTTGATCATCAAAGCAGCGCATGCTTTTTCAGAGTCTTCCACCACTAAGGCCACTTGAAAAAATCCCACTGAATCAGGAGTAAAATTAAGTGTCTGACCAATAGAAAGGTTTTCTTTGAGATTGGATAAAGCCGGAGTAATGACATCCCAACGAATTTTAACCTCTGGATTTTCTTTTGTAGAAAAACTAGTTTCACCACTGAGACTGAGGGTTTCACCAAGACTCATTGTGGGTGATGTGGCTAGGGCGTCAGACAAAACCGTGACCCGTGGTGAAGGGCGTTTAATATTATCTAGATCACAACCTATAAGTGCTGGTGGAATATTAAGAGCATTGGCCTGAGAAGTTGTGTTGCTGGCTAAAAAAGTTTCGTAAGATTGGGCCGAGTTTTTTTGAGATAACGAACTTTGAATCATATCATCTTGATATTGATTTTGTTCCACTTGAATTTGTGGTGCTAAATTTTTAATCTGCTCAAGGCTTAAGCCCTTCACTTCATAGATGTTGTGTTTTGGGCTGATCACTCGAAACTGCGAACTTTGATTGATTACGTTTTGTGTTTCTAACTTTGTTCCCTGTATTAAGAAGCCAACATCCTTCTGGCTCACAGGAGCTGTTTGAAATTCAGCAGGGCCGCTGCAAGCTGTCATTGCCCCCCAAGCCAATGGAACTATTAAACGACTGATTAACTTCATCAGTTTCCCCCCAAGTTATTACGCCTTCCCCAAGGCTTGTGACTAAAAACCACAAAATTAAGCGGTCTGTAAAGACAGCTTTTTGTTGTTTATCCATAAGAAATGCTTATATTATAAAATCTCACTTCAAACATTGTTAGGTTTAGCTATGAATTTTCAACAACTTACGACTTTTTGCACAGTACTTAGTGAAGGCAGTATGACAGCGGCTGCCGAAAAACTTTTTTTGACTCAGCCTGCAGTCAGCCAACAGATCAGAAATCTTGAAGAAGAACTCAATGTTGAGCTTTTAATGCGTGGATCCCGTCAAGCTAAGGCCACAGCTCAAGGACAAATTCTTTTTGATTATGCAAAAAGGATCATAGCTCTGAGTCAGCAAGCCCAAGTGGCCATTCAAACTATTGGCGAAACCATTCATGGAACTTTAAGAATCGGTACTCTTAATTCTTTAGGTCTTTATATTATTAGTCCTGTTGTGGGTTTGTTTTTAAAACACAATTCAAAACTCAATATCAAATTGGATTACGAAGATGGTGCAACCTTAATTGATCAATTTAATAAAGATCAGTTGGATGTGATTATTATTCCAGATGCCATGGTCGAATATAATACCAATATTTTGAATGCCGAAAAAAAATTATTAATGAAAGACGAGATGTGGCTTGTCAGCACCAGCCGAGACACCCACATACCCACAGAAATCCAAATGCAAGATCTGGCTTCAAAGCCCATCGTGCGTTTGTCAGAAAAGTTTCCGAGCTTTCAAAAAACGTTGGGCGAAAAGTTAAATTCTTTAAACCTTGAAGTCACACCAGTTTTTGAGACCACCAACGTGGGTACCATTAAGCGTGTCATTGAATCAGGCCTTGGCTGGGGATTTTTACCAGCCCACAGTATTAAAAAACATGTCAAGACGGGTAGGATGATGTCCATCCCGATTGTGGATTTTCAACATCTCATGAATGTTCAGTTTTACTCGAAGAAAAATGTCACACCTGAGCAGGCAAGGGTTTTTGATGTTTTTTATCGAGCTTTGTTGCAGCAAACACAGAACAAATAAAGAATATTTTTTGGTTTTTAATTTTTAATTACATTTGAATTATTGGCTACAACACCAAGTCGGTTGGCTGTTGCAGGGGAGAAGTCCATTGTTAGTGGTCCCAGCTTCATTGACCGAAAAACCTGAATTTTTAAATCCACCAATGTCGGCCACCCAACCATTGTGTGTTGAAGCTGTCCAATCAGTAAAGGCTCCAGTACAATTTGTACCATCATCCGCGGCGTCAGGACGACTTGTGTTACAAGAGGCTGTCCCTCTTTCGGCCGCTGTACAAACCCATGTTCCAACAGGGCAGACGGCTGCGGCACTTCCCCATTGTTCCGTAGAGAATGAAAGACCAAAAGAAACACCGCCATTGGTACAAAGTCCACTTTCAACAC
>CAYMBT010000060.1:0-12805 GCA_964388755.1 uncultured Pseudobdellovibrionaceae bacterium
ACCTTTTTCTGACCGTAAAGCAGCTCGAAGTTTTATGGAGAGCGAATTTTTACCGCGCTTTAAAAACCCTATGGTAATGGAGTTTTTTTATAGCAATTTAGTTGAGATCGATGGGGGCATGAGCTGGATCTTTGATCCTAAAGCTATCAGGCAAACCCTTGAAAACTCTAGGCATAAAGATTACTGGGCCGAGTTTAAATCTCTGACCATGCCCACTCTGTTGATCCGGGGTGATCGATCAGAAGATCTCAGTCCCCAGGATTTTGAGCAGGTTCTTGCCAACAATGATCAAATTCAAGGGATCGTGATTCCCGGAGCCGGTCACTGGGTCCACGCCGAAAAACCACTTGAGACCATAGCCAGTCTTGAAGGGTTTTTCAGGATTGCGGAGACTTAAGAGCAGTGATACTAATGACAAAGCTTTAAAAAAACAGCATGTCCCCTGATCAGAAAATGGGGTCTTATTAACAACAATTTCTATCAGATAGAGCTCAAATGGACCTAGGTAAAGAATTTACAGAATACAGACTCGATGACCATCTAATAAACACACTCAATCAACTGGGCTTCACACGTTGCACACCCATCCAAGAAAAGGCCATACCACTGGTCATTAGCGGACAAGATGTTGCGGGACTTGCCCAAACCGGAACCGGTAAAACAGCAGCCTTCTTACTACCCATCTTTGAAAGAGTTTTGCGCTCCGAAAAAAAGACGGACGACGAAGAACTCAATGCCAGAGCTTTTGTGGATTGGAAACCGGGACAATTTAATCTTGTTCTAGTACCAACACGCGAGCTTGCAGAACAGGTCAAAGACTGTGCCCTTGATTTTATTAAAGGCACAGAACACCGCTGTGTGGTGGTTTATGGTGGAGTCCCCATCGAAAAACAAATCGAACAATTGGGTAAGGGTTTTACTTTTCTGATCGCTACCCCGGGAAGATTGATTGATCTTTATAAAGAACACAAAGTGGATTTGAAACAAGTTCGCTCTGTGACATTTGATGAAGCTGATCGTATGTTTGATATGGGCTTTAAGGATGATATGAAATACATCCTTCAGCGCATTCCTGAAAAACGTCAACTTTTGCTTTTTAGTGCCACACTCAATCTTGATGTTTTTAATGTGGCTTATCAGTTTGGTGCAAACCCGGTAGAAATTAAAGTTTCACAAGATCAAATGACCGCCGATAACGTTGAAGACTGTATTTATCACGTTGGTCGACACGAAAAACCAGGTCACCTGTTAGGACTTCTTAAAAAGCTTCAACCTAAACAAGTTATTATTTTTACTAATTATAAAAACTCTGTTGAACGAATTGCTGAGTTTCTGAATAAAAATGAATGTAAAGCTGTTGGAATTTCTAGTCTTCTGACTCAGGCCCAAAGACAACGGGTGATGACTCGTTTTAGAGAAGAGGGCGGCGAAAATATTTTAGTGGCTACCGATGTGGCCGCTCGCGGCCTTGATATTCAAGGTGTGGACTTAGTCATTAACTATGAACTACCTGATGATGCTGAAAACTATGTTCACCGTATTGGGCGCACTGGTCGCGCCGGCGAAAAAGGAAAAGCATTTAGTTTTGTTTCTGACAAAGACGTCGAAGCTCTTGATCGCATTCAAAAATATCTTAATCGATCTGTGACCACCGAGTGGATGGAAGATGCAGATCTTCCAAAAGAATTTGTACCTTTTCCTGCAGACCTCTCTTTTAGAAAAGATCGATCAAAATCGGGTTTCGCTTCAAAAGGTGGAAGACCGGATTCGCGCAACAAGAAAAAAGATTTTCGTTCTTCATCTTCATCAGACACCAGACGTCCTGATTCTCGTCGTCCAGAGGGTGGTCGAAGACCAGACCCGCGTCGAAGTGAAGCTGCGAGTAGCGATGGCAGTACGAGACGTCCAGATTCTCGAAGACCTGATCCCAATCGTTCAGCCAGTGGTGGTCAACGAGATCAAGGCGAAAGAAATGTTCATCGCGATAAAAGATCGGGTCGCCATAAAGAAAGAACTGAATCAAGCAACAGTGTTCAGCAACCCAGAAATGCTAAGCCACGCAGGCACTCTTCTGAAAACAGAAATTCAAACCGAAAATTTGTTCATAAGAAAGCGTCAACGCCAGCAGCCGCTGCTCCCAAAAGTGTTGTTGGTCGCTTAACATCGGCGATTAAATCATTATTTAAATAATAATTGCTCACTTATTGAGAAAACTTAATTCCTACTCTTTTTAGAATAGGATTGCCGCTTTGAGTTTTCTCAACAAAAAAAACCCATGGGTTTTGTCCGATAATATCAAAATTTCTTCTCTCGCTTTTCGCTTCAGTAGATTCATCCAATGATTGCACTATGTTTGAATAGTTTGGATCGATTAAAGAGATGTAAAATAATTGTTTACCCTCATAAAAAGGAATTTTGTAAGAAGGACCAGACCATTGATCGAGTCTGTCAGATAAAGAAAAATAAAGACCAGTTCCGTCAGATTGTCCGCTGAATAAAATGTATTTTTTAAAATAAGTACTATAGCCAAGAAAGCGAGCGTTACCCATATGGGGAGGCATTTTTATCGTCTCGCAGGCGGTTTGCAGACGTGGATGTGTGATTTTACTGCCTCCTGACCAAGAATGCCAAGAGTTCGGATTACTAAGATCTGCAGTCTTCCACGCGCGCATCAAACAAATTCCATCTTTTTGGTTATTGGTATTGTTTGTCTTGCTTCCGGTAACAAGAGTGAAGAAATAATAGTGACCAGTTTTAGGGTCTTTGAGGATATTGGTCACATGAAAGTAACCATAACGGCCACCGTTGTCAGCATTTGAGCTTGGATCGCCAGGTGGTAAAGCAACAGCTTGATTTTTTTGAACGCTTCCTTTTGGTTCAAAACTAAGGCCGCCGTTTCGCGACTCAAATGATGTGAGTTTGTTCCACCAGCATCTAATATTACCCGCCGGAGTAGACCTTAAATTTTTACAAATTGATTGATTACTATACCAAAAACCGTTCCAATCCACAGATGCAATTGCTGAAACATTTTTGCCATCGCGGGTGTAAAAGGCTTGCAACCATTCTCTGGACCTATGATTGCCATAGACAGGATCATCAGGAGAAACGAGAACGGCGGCATTTCCATTTGTACCACAAACACGGGTCAGCTTACCAAGGCTAGTACCAGTCATCCTGTACATATCAAAGTAGCCCGAGTAAAACTGTATTTTGTTTTTATCATCAATAAAAGCTCGAGCGGCCATGTCGGCTCGATCACCCAATTCTCCGCTCGGTAACAATGGCATACAACTTTGCTGAGGGTAGTTAAAGACTCCCACAACAGAGCCACTAATCCGTGCGGATGGGTTTAGACTACTAATTTGAAAATTATTGGAACCTTCTTCTGAAGCTGAACTGAGTGATTCGTTCGATGGATTAAATTGACCACAATTTTGAAAAAAATTAAAAGAGATAATTAAAGCCAAGACAATATATAAATATTTTTTCATTTTTATTCACTCCAAATTTTTAGTTCAAATTAAAAGTCTTGTTTCAATTAAATAAAAGTGATCACCCCAAATATGATAACCCAAAATATGAAGTTCTTTTTTTAATTAATATAATTGTATAACAATTTTGTTTATTAAATCATCTCATAATAATCTAATTGGTAGTCTCATTACGAGACGTTTAGGGCGAGCAGTATTTGTAGGATAGATAAAATGAATGGTTTGGGGGCTTGAATAGAGTTGGCCACTCGATCAGTTTTTAATGAAATCGATGGATGATTATTTGAAACTGGAATTCAAAGTCTTAATTTACAGAATAAAAACTATAATCAACTACTTCTTCCAGGCAAAGTTTTTAACGATATTATTACACTCTTTCAGAGAGTTGCTGAAAGTCGAGCTGTGATCACGGCAAGTCATAAGAACTGCTGTCTTTTTATTAAGGTAAATCACTTGGCGAAGCTGTCTTTTTTTGCGAGCATTCACAAGGTCAATCACATAGCCCTGTTTGCCAGCAGATTTAAAAGCTTTTGAACCTAAAACATCATAACCATATTTTGGATACTCTTTGATCCAACGTTTAACGTATTTTCTGATTTCGGTTTGATCTTTCATATTATCAACACGAACAGTCAGTGTGGCGCGAACATCGTTTTGTTTGATCGGCGAGCGATAGACTGTTTCGATAAATTTAGATCTTTTGGGCGGGTTAGTTTGTATCCAAGATGTGTTGTCAGCCAAGATCTCAAAACCAAAACGAGATTTATAAATCCCCATTTTAGGCGCTACCATTTGTGAACTTGAAGTTCCGGGAATGGGCGCCGCTATTGCTTGTGGGTTGAAGAGAAGGGCTGATAAAATGGTCATAAGAATTGCGTTTGTCATACTTTTAAGTCTAATGGCCTTTTTTGAAGCTGCAATCATACAGCGCAACATCCCACACCTTGGTCTAGGCCAAAACTCAAAAAACTCAAACACCATTTTACAGTTTCAATAATCCATAGACTGTAAAGCCATTTATGACCTCATTTTAAATTCCTAAGTCTCATCCAGTTTATTAAATGGAGAACACACTACTCGTATTAATAACTTACAAGAATACCGCAAAAAATTCTGTTATCACGAATACTTAAATTTATGTAGACCGGGTATCTGGAAGTTTAAGCTTACGGGAGCTATAAGTCCCCAGAGTTACTGGCTGTTAGAGTCAACCATGTTACTGGAAGTGGAAGTCCACGGGGTTACTGGCAGCTCCAAGGGCCGGGGTAGGGAAGCTTATAAATTTGTTCTTGTCCGCCGAGGGTTGCAGTAAAAAGAATTTTTTCTCCGTCGGGACTCACCGTGGGGAAGAATTCATCGCCTTCGTAAGAAGTGATTTGTCTTTGGCATTCTCCGTCGACTTTGATTTCAAAAAGATCAAAGTCAGAACGGTTTTTGGCTTTTGCACTGTAAATTATAGTTTCACCATTGGGGTGCCAAACAGGGGACCACTGAATACCAGATTCAAGAGTAACAAACTGAGGATTTCTAAAATCAAGTCCTGCAATTAAAATCTGTGAACTTTTAAAATCAGGAGAGAATCTTGACCAGGTGAATTTTTTATTTTTTTGCGAGAGCTGTAAACCCCAGTCATGACCATTGGTTTTGAGTAATCGAACGGCTCCTTGGGTTTCAGAAAGTGGTTTTGAATAAAGACTGATTTGTCCTTTATTAAAACTCGAAAAATAAAGTAGACGAGTTGAGGGGTTATAAACCGGAAATCCATCAAAACCCATGTTGTCAGTCAGTCTGATGATATCAATCCCATCAATGCTACTTTGATAAATTTCTTGGGGCGAAAAATCAGCGTGAATAAAGTAGTCACTTTTCACCGAACTTGGAAATCGGTCGATGGTTTCTTTAAGAGCCAGTGGGTATTCTTTATCTTCGTCGGTTGAACTTGAGTAAATCAGTGTCTGATCATTGATTATGAAATGACCCGAAGAAATTTGACCACTTTGATGGGTGATCCGTTTTTCAAAAGCATCGGAAACTTTTTTAATATAAAGCTGTGGGCTTTTGTGATTTTTTCTGCCGCTGCTGACAAAAACAAATTGATCATTATCAATAAAAAGGGGCTGACGATTTGTACCCACTGTCGTGACAGGCTTTGGTGGCGGGGCAATAAAAAAAGTATCGGGTTTAAACTCTGCCAGTTGGGCTCTGAGTTCTAATGGGAGAAATACGATAGTGATAACAAGGGAGATTAGAAAAACCATCCCCTTATTTTACATAAAAGTCACAAACTTTCAGCAAGGCCAATAGCTACAGCCTTTTGGATAAGAGCAAAAGGGGCCTTTGCTTTCAGGTGTTTAGGTTCAATCCACTTTAATTTTAGATTTTTAGCTTTTAAAAAATTAGACTTAGTTCTGGTCACAGTCACATAGATTTTGTAATGGGTAATGCCGTGTTGAAAGTCAAACCGACTGGGTGGCTGCTTGGTCTTCGCTATTTGACCAGGTAAAATCAGTTGGTTTTTTAAAAAAGGTGCATAGTTGTTGTCTATAAAGGCAAGTCTTCCATCTTTATGTTCGATCAGTTGAGCTTGCCAATGCCAAATTTCAAAATCGCGCTTTGGTTTTTTAAGGGGAAGCTTTTCAATCCAATCTTCTTTATAAGCCACACATTTTTTTTGTACAGGACATAAAAAGCAACTGGGACTTTTAGGAGTGCAGATGGTTGCACCCATCTCCATAAGGGCTTGATTAATGATTCTGGGTTCAGCATTTAGGGCGTACTGATCAACTATCGTTTGAAGATTATTTTTATGCTCAGTCTTCCAGTGCTCCCACTTCAAGCCAAAGCGGCGAGAAAGAAATCGGATCACATTACCATCAAGGACCCCAACAGCCTCGTTAAAAGCTTGGCTACTAACAGCGCGTGATGTGTAATGGCCAAAGCCAGAGAACTTTAAAAGCTCAACATGAGTTTTTGGAAATGATTTTTCTAGGGACAATAATTGTGCGGCCTTATGAAGGTTACGCGCACGGGAGTAATAACCAAGGCCTGCCCAGAGTTCATAAACATCTTCGATGGGGGCTTTGGCTAATTTTTTTAGAGTTGGAAAACGTTTCATAAACCGTTCGAAGTAAGGAAGAACGGCCGTTACGGTGGTTTGTTGTAACATGATCTCTGAAATCCAGATTGAATATGGATCTTGGGATTCGCGCCACGGCAGAGGCCTGGCATTGATTTTAAACCAATCAGCTAATACAGGAGCTTCTTTTTTTATGTCATCAAAGTTTATTTTTTTAAGACTCATTTTAACATTTCATAGAATTTGTCTGTAGCCACATTCAACTTATCAAGGTGATCCACCGATCCTTGAGCAAAGTCGGGGCGTCCGCCCCCTTTACCACCTAAAATCTGGCAAATCTCTTTGACAATAAGACCGGCATTAAGACCTTTTAAATTCTTACTAATAGCGACGATCAAAGGTTTTGGTTGTGAACCTTCGCTTTCGCCAATCAATGCAACAATCACATTGGTTTTTTGATCACGCAAACGATCTGCTGTTTCGCTGAGTGTGGTGCGATCCACATCAAGGCGTGTGATCACGGCCAAAGCTTTTTCGCCTTTTATAGTAACCTCTCGGGCCCCTTTTAAAAGATCATCTGTCGAAACACTTTGTGACTTTAAGTTTTGTAGCTCTTTTTGTAACGAAGAATTTTTATTAAAGCTTTCTTCTATTTTTCGATTCAGCTCGAAAACTTTTAATACACCATCGAGATCAGAACTTAAGTGGATTGATGGATCGAGGTCAGCCACTAATCCTTCCAGTTTATTTTTAAGTTCAGGGGTGATGACCCAAGAGTTTTTTTGCAGTGAATTTTTAAGCCCCATCCACTGATCAGAAATCGGTAAATTTTTAAGCTCACTAAGGTATATAAGATCATCCGCCGAAGCTTTTGGTAAACTTCTTTCAAGTCTTAACATCTGGTACTCATTGTTGGCTTGATTAAGGTAATCATAGGCCCGATCTGAAGTGATGGCTTCAATCCGTCTTACACCGGCGGCGACTCCTGATTCAGAAGTAATTTTAAATAAGCGAATCTGAGAAATATTTTCGACGTGGGTTCCCCCGCAAAGTTCCATAGAGAAATGATTTTTTTCGTTTTCACCCATACGGATCACTCGCACTTGATCGCCATACTTTTCGCCAAACATAGCCACTGCTCCAAGAGCAATGGCTTCTTTTTGAGCCATGTTCAAAGTTGAAACTTTTGAATAAGATGAGATTTGATGGTTCACAAGTTTTTCAACTTCAAAAATCTGATCTTCTGTCATTGGTTGATTATGATTAAAGTCAAATCTCAGTTTTTCTGGTGTGACTAAAGAGCCAGCTTGTTGAACATGACTGCCCAGGACGTTTTTTAATGCCGCATGCATAAGATGGGTGGCTGAATGGTTACAAGCACTGGCCACCCGTCTTTTTTTATTCACTCGAAGGGTGTATTTTTTCTCTAAGTCCATTTTAACTTTTAAGTTAGTTAGGGTGTGGATAAAACAATCATTGAGTTTTTTGCAGTCCGTGATTTCTCCAATGACCTCTTTGGTTTTTGAATCAATCAAGTCCCCTTGATCGCCAACTTGACCGCCACCTTCGGCATAAAACGGGGTTTGATCAAAGACAAGAAAGCCTTGGTTTAAAAGATTTGTTTGTTCTTTTTCGCCATTACTTAGCCCAATCAGTTTGGCTTCACACTCAAGTTGGTCGTAACCTAGAAATTTTGTTTCCCTAAAGTTTTTGAGTAAACTTTGTGTCCAGTCATTGAGATGTTTATCGTTGCTTGAAAAAAGATGGGTTTTTTGCGCTTTTCTCGCCTTGATCTTAGCTTGGTTCATAAACTGAGTAAACTCAGCTTCATCAATCGACAAACCTTGTTCTTTGGCCATCAATTCTGTCAAGTCATAGGGAAAACCAAAAGTATCATATAAGGTGAAAGCAGTTTCTCCGCTGATGACTGTTTTCTTTTGAGCTTTAAGAGCTTGAATATTTTGATTCAGAATTTCTGAACCTTTATCTAAGGTTTGTAAAAAACGTTTTTCTTCGTCTCGAATAGCTTGAATGATGACCTGTGATTTTTCTTTAAGCTCTGGATAAAAGGGTGACATGGTTTCTATCACTTGCTCACAGACAGCAGGGTAAAGTGACTTTTGATCATTGAGTTGTCTGCCGTAACGAATCGCTCGGCGCATGATTCGTCTTAAAACATAACCGCGGCCTTCGTTGGAGGGCAAAACACCTTCGCCAATCAAAAATGTGGCAGCACGGGCGTGGTCAGACACCACTTTAACGGCACCAAGGGTGGCTGGATTTTTTTTAAGTTCATTCCAGTCATGGCTAATGCCAGCGATCTCGCAGGCTTTTTTTATCAAGGGTTGAAAGATGTCGCACTGATAGTTATCGGTAAAGCCCTGTAGGGCGGCCGCCATTCGCTCGATTCCTGCACCTGTATCTACAGATGGTTTAGGCAGTGGAGTTTGTTTGCCGTTTTCATCTTCAAAAAATTGCATAAAAACAAGATTCCAAATTTCTACAAAACGGGCTTCGTCTTCGTGCAAGGCCACTTTGGGGCCCGAAGGGTTATGGTCATAAAAAATTTCAGAACAAGGACCGCAAGGGCCGGTTTGTCCCATCCGCCAAAAATTATCTTTTTCTCCGTAGCGAGTGATCTTTTCTTTGGGGATTCCTATATCTTTCTCCCAAATTTCAAAAGCTTCGTCGTCAGTTGTAAAGACAGTGATATAAAGTCTCTCTTTTGGGATTTTTAAAACCACAGTTAAAAAATCCCAGGCAAAATGAATGGCTTCTTTTTTAAAGTAATCGCCAAAAGAAAAGTTACCTAGCATTTCGAAAAAAGTGTGGTGACGGGCTGTAAAGCCTACGTTTTCAAGATCGTTATGTTTTCCGCCGGCACGCAAACACTTTTGTATGGTGACAGCCCGGTTATAATCCCTGCGATCTGAACCTAAGAAAACGTCTTTAAACTGGTTCATCCCCGCATTGGTAAACATGAGTGTGGGATCATTGTGGGGGATAAGGCGAGAGCTTTCGACCACCTGATGTTGATGTTGAGCAAAGAAGTTAGTAAAGCTTTTGCGAACTTCGGCGTAATTCATGGATCACCTTCCCTATAGTCTCTGTATCAAATCCGCGATTCTTTAGCAATGAACTGACTTTAGAGAGATTCGCCGTATCTTTAATCCGCCCATTGACGAGCTGCATGGCTTTATCAAATTCCACCTCGTGATCCACCGAAGTCAGAGGAAGTCCCTTTTTCTTTAAGAACTGCTGGATATAGTGGATGCCCTTATTTTTACGATGAAGACTTAAGGTCACCTTTTCGCTAAGTTCATTTTCGGGTATAAGCCAGCCTCGCTCTTTGATTTCTTCGATAGCCAAAGTAATCTCTGTGGTCTCAAAGTTCTTTTTAAGTTTTTCGTAAAGTTCTTTTTCAGAGTGATCACGTCGGGCCAGGTAATCCATGGCTTTCACCCGCGCTGACTTTTTAAACTTATTATCAGTCATCATCATCAAGGTCAAAATCAGGAAAGGATGGGAGTTCTTGTTCGCCAATGGCACCAACAGATGTGTTTTGCCCGGTTTGTCCAGCAGAGATCCCAGAGAACTTTAAATAAAAATCATCGGGATGGCTACAAAGCTTAAGGGCTTCTTTAAGATCAATTACGTCGTCTTTAAGAAGTTGCATCAGACTTTGATCAAAAGTTTGCATACCAGTGGATTTAGCACTTGTGGCTATGGCCTCAGAGATCTCACGAGTTTTGTCCGCATCTTCAATCATCTCTTTTATCCGTGCGTTGTTGATCATAATTTCGATGGCAGGAACAACCCCCGTTTTATCTTTTTTAGAGGCTAATCGCTGACTGATCACCGCTTGCAAGGTGGACGCCAATTGGCGCCTGATCTGGGCCTGTTGATGGCTTTCAAATACGGCGAGAATTCGATTTATGGTCTCTTGGGCGTCAAAAGTATGAAGGGTGGATAGAACAAGGTGACCCGTGGCTGCAGCCACCATGGCGGTTTCTATGGTTTCGCGGTCGCGCATTTCACCGATAAGTATAACATCGGGATCTTGCCTTAAGGCTGCGCGCAGAGCTGTGGCGAATGTTGTAGTATCAAGACCCAGTTCACGTTGTGAAACCAGACTGCGATGATCTTTAATCAAATATTCAATGGGGTCTTCGATGGTAATGATGTGTTTATTTTTTGTAATGTTAATATGATTAATCATGGCCGCTAATGTGGTGGACTTACCAGAGCCTGTGACACCAGTAACAAGAATTAAACCACGCTCACGATTGGCAATTTTCTCGATGATGGGCGGAATATTAAGTTTACTAATCTCTGGAACTTGATCAGAGATCACGCGAGCCACGATACGTACAGAGCCTCGCTGCATAAATATGTTCACACGAAAACGTCCTACACCTTTTACGCCGTAACCAAGATCGATCTCTTTAAAGTGGTCAAAGCGGGTGCGTTCGGCCTCAGACTTTATCAATTGTTCGGCGAACCCAGCCAGTTGGGCGCTGGTGATGGGCTTCCATTGTTTTGAGAGTGGCAACATACGTCCGTGTCTTCGAACAACCGGAACTACACCAGCTTTAAGATGCACGTCGCTAGCTTTTCTTTCGCAGGCTAGTTTTAAGATTTCATCCAGAGAGGCCATAAGTGTTTTATTGTATTGAAAAGTACTGTTGTAATCTTTGACAAATGCAATGCAACAAAAGCTGACTTTTTAAAGCTCTCAGCTGACAAGGTTCTTTGTGATTCAAAAAAATATTGTAATGCTCATTGTGACTTTAGGTGTGGGTCGCCTTCCTAAAGCTCCTGGTACTTTTGGATCTCTTGTGGCTTTGCTTATTTGGTGGGCAATACTTCCGGTTTCAGTTCCTGTGCAAGTCTTATTCATCGTATCTGCTTTTTTTGTAGGCTGGTTAGCCACATATTATTACGAAAAATGGAATCAGTCCCATGATCCTAAAGAAGTTGTGATCGATGAATTGATTGGGATGTGGATGACATTATTAGCTGCGCCTCAATCCATGGGCGTATTTTTATTAGGATTTCTTTTCTTTCGACTTTTTGATATCTGGAAACCCTTTCCCATTGGATGGGTGGATCGTAAGCTGACAGGTTCTTTTTCAACTCTGTTTGATGATATATTAGCAGCCGTTTACGCTTTCTTGATGCTTAACCTTACTCTTTATTTAGGGGCCTCTTTTGGATTCATCAACAATTGATCTTCTTTTAAAACGATTAAGAGAGCGTAAAGAGACTTTAAGTCTTGCTGAAAGTTGTACCGGCGGTTTACTGTCGTCCATGATCACTGCCAACTCAGGTGTGTCTGATGTGTTTATGGGATCTTTCGTGACTTACAGCAATAGAATGAAGCGTGAGATCTTAAATGTGCCAACAACTTTGCTGAAAACTCTTGGCGCTGTCAGTCGACCGGTGGCTTTACACATGGCTCTAGGAGCGAAAACCTTGACCAAAACCACTTGGGCTGTGAGCATAACCGGAATAGCAGGTCCGACAGGTGGTACAGATCGTAAGCCTGTTGGCACTGTTTGCTTTGCGATTGCTGGCCCTGGTTTTGAAAGTACATGCACAAAGTCTTTCACGGGTAGCCGAACACAGATTCAACAATCGTCAGCCGAGTTTGCAGCTTCTTGGTTACTTGAAACTTTAAACAGTAAATAATTTTTTAAAAAATACTGTTTAAAAAAAAGATCCAACAAAAATTTAAAAGTCTTTACGATGACTTTTAAGAAAAGTTTTTAATTTATACTTTAACAGAAACGAAGAAAGGAATCGGGGGTTGTATGGAAACTACAAAAAACGAAAAGAATAAAGCAATTGATTTGGCAGTGTCTGCCATTGAAAAACAATTTGGTAAAGGTTCAATCATGAGACTGGGTTCAACCCAAAGTCTTTTTGATGATATTCCGGTGATCTCCTCAGGTGCATTGAGCCTTGATATCGCATTAGGTATTGGCGGCTATCCCCGTGGACGAATCATTGAAATTTATGGACCAGAAAGCTCTGGTAAAACAACTCTTGCACTAACTGCCATTGCCGAAGCTCAAAAAGCCGGTGGAACAGCTGCATTTGTTGATGCTGAACACGCGCTGGATGTGAATTACGCTCGTGCACTGGGTGTAAGAACAGAAGATCTTTTGATCTCGCAACCGGATACCGGAGAGCAAGCTCTTGAAATCACAGAAACGCTAGTACGCTC
This sequence comes from uncultured Pseudobdellovibrionaceae bacterium, assembly GCA_964388755.1. GTDB lineage: Bacteria > Bdellovibrionota > Bdellovibrionia > Bdellovibrionales > JAGQZY01 > JAGQZY01. Next base: position 12,800 of record CAYMBT010000060.1, read on the forward strand.
AGGTGC
>CAYMBT010000061.1:0-6288 GCA_964388755.1 uncultured Pseudobdellovibrionaceae bacterium
AGGTTTTGTATTCAAAGTCCGTTTTTGCGTACATTTTTACGATAAGGGTCATCTCTAGGTAGTCAGCTTTTGGAATAGCCTTGCTTGCAGAGTACTTATTTCTTTTTAAAACACAGTTGATATTTTTTTCTTGAAACTCATCAACGGCTGACCGTCCCAGTAGACTGATTCCTTTTTTATAAACTTGAAATCCGGCAGGATATTCACCGGACCATCCGTCAGATTTGTGCCACGAAGAATCGTAGGCAAAAGAACTTTGGGTTGATGTCATGATCAATAAAAATAGAATAGGAATATACTTCATAGGCCCCCCTAGGCGAAAATTGTTGAATATAGTTATTAATTATTTTTATTCTAAGCTAGGGAAACATAAGCATCGGCGCGAATTTATAATTTTTATAGGACCGAGCGGTTTTTAAATCACACTCTTTTAATAACACAAAACAGAGGGCGGCTTAACGATCAAGCCTAAGATTGTTTAAAGTTATATCCTTTAGCCTTTAAAAAAGTGATGAACTTTCCAGTTTGCATTTTGAGCATGAACCAGAAGTTTATTTTCTTCTTCGAAGAGGGAATTTTTTTGGGTTTGGGTTTGGATGCAGAGGCGTTCAGCTTGTGAAGTTTGTAGAAGGGCGATGTCGCCGTAGGTGTTGCCGGAGCAGAAGAGGGGGGCGACTCCTTTGGTTCTTTCTAAGAGGGCTGTAGCTTTGCCTTCTCGCCAGGTGATTGAGCCTTCTTGTTCGGTTGTGACTATGCCTTTAGAGTCGATTTTTGTGCGGATACCAAGGACGTGAGATGAGGGGATGTTAACCAAGTGGCTTCCGGGTTCGACGGCCCATTGGATGGATGCTGTTACGATAAGAACTTCAATACCCTGTTGTTGAAGCCAAGCGATCAGATTTTTTTGGGACTCAAAGACTCTTGCCCCACCTTTTTCAACGGCTTTCTTCGCCCACTCTTTGACAAGAGTTATGGGTTGACCAGCACTGATCTGGGCGAGCCATAAATAGGCTTTAATAGGATCAACAGCTTTGGTGGTTTCGTAGTAGTGCCAAGGGTCCATGTTTTTGAGTGAATCTAAGTCACAATGGTCGATTTGGTATTGAAAAAACTGCTCGCCAAGGTCTGAGTCCCAAAGGGTCCCGTCAGCATCAAAGGCCGCATAATGGGGGGCTGAAGTTTTTTCTTGGGCCAGAGTCACATTTTTTTTGATTTCATCAAGAAGCTTTTGATTAAAAGTATGTTTTTCCATGGGATAAAAATATAACTATGAGGGCTAAGCAATCAAGACGAACCATGACTTGTTTATGGTTTAAAGATGCCCCATCAGTACGCTAGACCTTTTAAGTCCAATGGACTATTCTCATTTGTATGGAAATGAAGCTCTTACTCTCAGAACATATTGATGAAATTTTTAACTTTGAAATGAATCGCCTTAATGAAAAGTTATCCACCTTTGAAGCTGAAATGGCCTCATGGGACTCTCCATGGAGAAAAGAAGCCCTCGAGCACTATGCGCAATTGGGTTGGAGTTTTGTGGCCGTTAAAAATGATAAAATCTGTGGTTATGTTCTTGGACAACCCTTGTTATTTTTTAATCAATGGACTCAATCTTTATGGATCGAACATTTGGCCTTTGAAAATGGCGACGAGGGGCGAGAGCTTATCGATATCTCAGTCAAATGGGCTAAAACAAAACACTTACAAAAAGTCCTTATCAATCAATCCATCATGGCTTTTACAAATCTTAAAAATGTTTATCCCACACTGGCTGATGGCGGTTACGTGCATTTGTCCACGACGAAAATGCAAGAGGATAACCGTTGAATTTTAATTTTTCAAAAAGACAAAAAAACCTTAGCCAACTTAAAAGTGAAACTTTTGATCTCGTTATTGTCGGTGGCGGAATCACCGGCTCTGGCATTGCTAGGGACGCCACATCTCGCGGAATGAAAGTCGCATTGATCGAAGCCCGAGACTTTGCCATAGGTACAAGTTCTCGCTCATCAAAGCTGATCCATGGTGGAGTTCGTTATCTCGAAAACTTTGAATTCTCTTTGGTCTTTGAAGCTCTGTCTGAAAGAGCCCTTCTTTTTAAAATAGCACCTCACTTGGTTCATCCCCTTCGTTTTTTAATTCCCATCTATCAACACTCTCGCGTGGGTCGTTTTAAAATGACTTTAGGGATGTGGCTTTACGATCTTCTTGCTCTGTTTGAAACACCTCAGCTTCATGAAAGCCTCAATGCTGGTGAGGTGAAATCAAGACTGCCAAGCCTGAATGCAAGAGCCTTGACCGGAGCCGTTGAATACTCTGATGCATACACCGACGACGATCGACTGGTTATCGAAACTTTGCGCGATGCCCATCGCAGTGGTGCAATCATCACCAACTATGTAAAAGCGCTGGACGCCCAAAAAAATCATAACGGAGAAATTACTTCTCTTAGAGTTCGAGATGAACTCACCCAAGAAGAGTTTGAAGTCAAAGGATCACAATTTGTGAGCGGCGTTGGTCCGTGGACGGATATTTTTGGACAACAACTGAATAAAGATTGGAAGCCGCGCTTAAGACCCACTAAAGGTGTTCATCTGGTTTTTTCACGAAAAAAAATCCCTGTGGAAAAAGCTGTGGTCATGGCCGTTGAGAAAAGAATTATTTTTGTGATTCCTCGCCACGAGATGGTGATTGTTGGCACAACAGACACTGATTATAAAAACGATCCCCTTGATGTTAAAACTGATAACAATGATGTGGACTATCTGATCGCAGCTCTTGATCAATACTTTCCAAAACTAGGTATTACTCGTGAGGATATCATTTCATCTTACTCGGGTGTCAGGCCTTTAGTGGATGATGGTTCAGCCACCGAAAGCAAAACCAGTCGCGAGCACAGCATTTTTAGTTTCGGACCCAATCTGACTTTTATTGCTGGTGGAAAATACACCACCTATCGAAAAATTTCAGAAGAGGCGGTGGATTATGTGCTCCATAAAATGCCTTTTGAAAAAAGAATGGGCTTTGGCCCTTCAAATACAAAAAGAGTTTTAAATCCTAAAGTGACGTCCGAACTTTATAATCGAGCGCTTGAAAAAGTAGAGTCTCTTTCAAAAGAGTTCTCTATGGATCAAAAACTCATTCAAAAGATTGTCTTTCGTCACGGAGAAGAAGGCATTTCTTTGTGCAAAAAAATCAAACAAGATTATTCAAGTTATAGTGCCAATGAAGCCCTTTGGATGGCTGAAGCTTATTTTGCCATAGAAAACACAATGTGCTTGAACCTGATTGATTTTTACTGGCGTCGAAGCCCGTTGTTTTTAGCATCCAAAAATCACGGAAGTCCCTATATCAATGCCATCGCCCAAGTCTTCAAAGATTATTATTATTGGAGCGATACTGAAACCAACCAACAAAAGAAAACTCTTATGGAAGAAATGCAAAAAGAATTGGCATGGAAGAGTTAAGGCTGTTTTCTTAAATTTCTTAGAGCTGATAGAATTTTAGGCACATTGCTGAGGCCGTGGGTTTTAAGCTCGTTCAAAAATTCAAGGCCGCCCACTTTAAGAATATTCAAATAACCGTGTTGAGTGATTTGAAACACGTTCACAGGCATTGAGACTTTAATTTCTCGACTGATGATCTGTTTAAGAAGCTTAATCCCAAGTTTTGCAGGGCTTAAACCGGTTTCATTAATAAGAACATCAACGGCTGCGGGTTGAGCAAAAAAAATAAAATCGGGCGCCAGCGCCGCTTTTTGTTCAATGATCATCTGACTTTGTTTGTTTTGAATGGTGAGTTCAATTTCACCAGCAATAACAATAGAGAACTCTGCACGATCAGTCAGACAAGCAATTGTTTGCTGACATGCGGTTTCTGTTTTTAAAAAGTGAATCAGTCGATCAGTGAGTTCTTGCTTATCCATCGAGGGCTATTTGATCTGTTTTTGGTGGTGCTGACAATAATGCGCCGCCCAACCTGATGTCTCTTAAGTTCACCAAAGTGGTCACTTGAGGCAGAGCTGTGATGATCACTCTTCATGCTCGACTGCCGGTGGTTTTGTAAGCCATAACCTCTTGTATTGACTCTTTTTTTATTAAACTTTAAGCTAATCGCTTAGAAAGGTCCCGCTATGAGCTTTTTCACAAAATTTTCTGATTACTTTTCAAACGATATCGCTATTGATCTAGGTACAGCCAACACTCTGGTTTACTCAAAAAGCAGTAAAGACATTATTCTTGATGAACCTTCTGTTGTTGCTGTCCAAAAAAATTACCGAGGCATGCAAAGTCGAGTTCTTGCTGTAGGTAAAGAAGCCAAAGATATGTTGGGTCGTACACCCGGAACAATCGTTGCCATTCGTCCCATCAAAGACGGGGTAATTGCTGATTTCGAAGTGACCCAATCCATGCTTAAATATTTTATCTCTAAATCCACTGGACAACAAAAAAGCTTTATTCGTCCAAGAATTAATATCTGTGTTCCTTACGGAATCACACAGGTTGAAAAGAAAGCGGTTAAAGAATCGGCCATGTCTGCTGGCGCTCGCGAAGTTTATCTTATTGAAGAGCCTATGGCTGCAGCCATTGGTGCTGGCCTTCCTATCGCCGAGCCCATTGGCAGTATGGTGGTCGATATGGGCGGTGGTACAACTGGTGTTGCCGTTATTTCTTTAGGTGGAATTGTTTATTGCAAATCCATTAAAGTGGCTGGTGACAAATTAGATGAAGCCATTATCAATTATGTTCGCAGACAATTTAATCTTTTGATTGGTGAAAGAACAGCCGAGCAAATTAAAATTGCCATCGGTAATGCTTATCCTTTTGATAAATCTCGATCCATGGTGATTAAAGGACGCGACCTTGTGGCCGGCGCCCCTAAAACCATTGAAATCACCAGTGAACAAATCAATGAGGCCCTTAAAGATCCCCTCACTGAAATTGTGGACGCGGTAAGAACGACCCTTGAAAAAACACCGCCAGAACTGGCATCAGACATTGTTGATAATGGTATTGTTTTAACCGGTGGTGGTGCCCATTTACATAATCTTGATATTCTTATTCGAGAAAGAACAGGTCTGCCCGTGACTATTGCCGAAAACCCTCTGACTTGTGTTGTGATGGGTTCTGGTAAAGCCTTAGAAGATCTTGATCTTCTTAAGCAAGTTTCCACGGATTAAGGTCAAAAAAGGTGGGGGAGAGAATTAAAAGAAAGTCTCTGCGCCGCCTTGTCTTTACTTGGTTTTTTTTATTCACCCTTTTGCCTCTTGTGGCTTTAGCGATCGTCGTTCAAAGCCAGTATCAAAAAAGTATCAATCAACAGATTAAAGATCGACTGACGATTCATGTTCGTGAATTAGAAAGTGTTTTTGCTAAAGAGCGAAGCACTATGGAAGACTTTCTGAGAAATGCTTTACAAGATAATTCCTTAATTTATTACCTGAGCACCCTAGAGCCTTCAGCCCTAAAGGCAACCTTGAGTGATAAAATCCAGCGTTATAAACAAAGACAAGTTCGCGTCTATACATCCAGCGGCCAAGTCTTTGTTTATTTTAAAGATGATTACCAGACCATCCATGATCAACAAGAACTTACCCAAGACTTAAGAGTTCGTCTTGAAGCCGAAAACTATATTCATCGTGTCCTGTTTCAAAAAAATAAAAACAATGAAAGTGATTTAACCCTTTCGATTGTCCAAAAAATCACCGGTGTTCAAGATAGAACGGTGGGATATTTAGAGACCACATTAACCCTTGATCGAACTTACATGACAAAAGTTTCTCGTTCCTTGGGGGCAGAGATTGTATTTTTTGACGGCAAGGGGGAAATCTTACTGGGAACTCTGCCCGAAAAATTAGATCACCTTAATCTTGGCAAAAGATTTCTCGAAGGACGAAATAGCTTTTTTGAATTCAGCATGAAAGGTAAACCTTTTGCTTTCATGTCCACAGCCCTTTCGTGGGGACAAATCGAATTTTTAATTGGGATTGGATCGACCAAAGAAGATGCTTTAGCCAATATTCGTAATGTGAATTACATGATTGCATTTAGTTTTTTTGGATTATTTGTTTTCTTTTTTCTGATGAGCTTTTATTTTGTACGCGAAGTGATCTCGCCCATCGAGTCTCTGATCAAGGCTTCTAAAAACTTAAAAGAAGCAAGAGTCGCCCCCTTTATTCCCAATCACAGTAAAACTGAAATTGCCGATCTTGTGGATAGTTTCAACGAGATGACTTTACAAATTGTTGAGTCCGATCAAAAGATGAAAAGTCAGCTCGAGCTTTTAGAGCTA
>CAYMBT010000061.1:6298-12775 GCA_964388755.1 uncultured Pseudobdellovibrionaceae bacterium
CTAGCGAATAATAAAATTAAAAACACTCAAAGTCAGCTTGTTCAGTCGGCTAAGCTGGCTAGCCTTGGAGAGCTTGTCGCAGGCATTGCCCACGAGCTCAACAACCCCATCGGATTTATTTATTCGAATGTGGGTCATCTTAAAGAGTATTCAGCTTCACTTTTTAAAATCATAGATCGAACCCAAAAAAGTAAACATGAGTTTGATTTGCTTTTGACTGAGCAAGATTACGAGTACATTAAAAAAGATTTACCTAAGCTGATTCAGTCTTGTGAAGAAGGAGCAAAAAGAGCCAAAGATATTGTCCTAGGTTTAAGAAACTTTTCAAGAGCCGACGAAGAAAAATCTCAAGCCTTTAATGTGAACGAGGGTCTTGATAGCACGCTTAATCTTCTCAGTGGAGAGCTTAAAAACAAAATTGAAGTGACAAAGGACTACCATGAAGTCCCCATGCTGAATTGTAATATCAATCAGATGAAGCAAGTCTTTATGAACATTCTTAATAATGCCTGTCAGGCTATTGGTGAGAATGGGCAAATCAAACTTTCAACCCAATATATGGCTGAAGAAAAAAAGGTTAGGATATCTATCCGTGACAACGGTGTGGGTATTGCAAAAGATAATATCGAAAAAATATTTGACCCCTTTTACACCACAAAAACAGTGGGCGAGGGCACGGGCCTTGGACTCAGCATCTCTTACGGAATCGTAAAGTCCCATGGTGGTAGCATTAGTGTTGAGAGCGAACTGGGTCAGGGCACCTTATTTATGATCGATTTACCGATCTACAGAGAATCCTTCTAGTAGAATAAACCTATGCACTTCTCTATTAAAAAACTGAGCTGATTCATAAATTTTGTTAAACAATTTTTAGATTATATTCAGAGGAATTAAATTTGATTGATGTCTAAAACGTTTCATTTTGAGACATGGAGTTTATCGTGTTCATTCTTAGCTGATTTAAGACCTTTTATTTTTAATTTGTATAAAAATAACCGATAAAGAGCAGTCATGGGTCGTTATATACCGCCACTTATTTTATTTTTGCTCACTCTTTACTTTGCATTTCTTTATTTGCAGGGACCTAAGGTGCCGGATTTTCTCGGAAACCAAGCTCCTTCAGAGGGTAGCATTCCCTATAACCAGATCGAGCAATATCAAAAAGAAACCCAAATTAAGCTTTCCATTAAAAAGCAACAAGCCGAGATGAACAAACAAATGGGTGGTCCAGAACTCAACCCAGGACAATCTGCTAAAAATAAATTTCATAAAACAGACTTTAATAAAGGTGTAGATCAAAAAGTGATCGATTTTTCTGATCAAGAAAACTACGAGGCTTTAACCCTCGACCAACGGATGGATCAGTTCTTAGCTAAAAAACAAAAATATGACGAACTGGAGCTGGCCCAAAAGAAAGCTTATGCCAGTGCGTTTATTAAAGAAGCTCGCATGATGGGTTTTGACGTTAAAGTGAACGATCAATTGGATATCACTAGTGTTGAAAAGCTGGATTAATATTTGACCTGTCTAAGTTGATGGCACAGCGACTTGCGCGACGCACAAAGCCCATAGATCTCTATAACTCAATAGCATGAAAGAGCAGACCAAAGCTCTGGGCGGCAGAGATTTATAGACACTCGACTTTTGTGTCAGCATTCCAATGTTTGAACTCTTCTCAACTTATGCATAAACTAACCACTATAGTTTTTATATATATAAGAGGAGTCAAAAATGGCGTTGAGATTAGTTGCAATAATGTGTTTGTTGGCAGGAATTGTTTCTTGTGGACCAAAAGGTTTTATTAAAGGTGAATATGATGATGTGAATAACGAAAATCTTTTGGATGATCGTTGGTCCGAAACTGATATGCAAAAAGTCGTAGCCAATCTCGTTGCAAAATTGATGCAAAATCGTGCGATTAAAAACGCTAAAGTCCCACCCATCGTTATGGTGACTCAACTTCAAAACAAAACCAGCGAACATATCGACACCCAAAGTGTTATGGATATGGTTCGAGTCGAGCTGACTAACAATGGTGGCGTTCGCTTTGTGGATAAAGAAGCTCGTGATGACGTGGCTGACGAGTACAACTACCAAGATTCAGGCATGGTTTCAAAAGAGACTCAAAAAACCAAGGGCGGTCAAATTGGTGCCGACTTTATTATTAATGGTCGTTTAGACTCGATCACTAAGGACATCAATAAACAAAAAACCGTTTATTATAAAGTGACCTTAAATATGACCAATCTTAAAACCAATATCATCGAGTGGACTGGTCATGAACAACTTCGTAAGGCCTACAAAAAAAGACGTATGGGTCTTTAAGTTGAATATTGAGTGATTATCAGCCGTTATTTTCTCATCTTTTTTTTCATCGGAGGATGTGCGAGCTATCAGTCCCAAGTGGCCGATGCTCGCCGGCATCTTTCAGATGGCCAGCCACAAACGGCTGCCGAAATTCTTGAAGCCAAAGCTCAAGAAGAAGGTAAAGATCAAGTACTCTATATGCTTGATTACTCGCTCTCCTTGCATGAGGCGGGGGACATTAAAAAAAGTAAAGACACTTTAATTGCAGTGGATCGCCTGGCTGAGGTCAAAGACTATGTCAGCCTCAGTCGTCAGGCGGGTTCTTTGTTTCTTAGTGAAGGACTCATTCAATATAAAAGCGAGAGGTTTGAGAACATTTTAATCAATGCCTATTTGGCGCTGAATTTTACTCTTTTAGGAAACTTTGAAAGTGCTCTGGTTGAATGTCGACGCCTGGATGAAAAGCTTTATAAGCTTAAACTTGAAAACGAAGATACAAAAAAGAGTTTTTACGCTCGTTACTTATCAGCCATGATTTGGGAAGCCGAAAAGAACTGGGATTCGACTTATATTGATTATCATAACGCCTATAAGATTGATTCTTCTCGCGAGTATTTGAAAAAAGATTTAATACGTGCCGCTTGGCGAGCCCGAAGAAATGACGACCTTAGCAAATGGCAAAAGAAATTTCCCCAATACAAACTCAGTGACATTAAAAAAGAAGCGGCCCAAACCGGAGAGCTTGTGTTTATTTATCAGCAAGGGTGGATCCCTCGAAAATATCCACGCCCTGAAAACTTTCGCTTTCCCTATATGGTCAGGCAATCCGCTGGATTTACATCGGCCCGCTTAGAGATTAATGGTCAAAAACAAGAGCCCACAGAAATGCTTTTCAGCGTGGGTGACGAGGCCATTCAAACTCTTAATAACGATTTTAAATACTTGGTGGCTAAAAAAATAATTGGCGTGATTGCTAAAGAAGTTGTCGCCGATCAGATCCGTCAAAAAAACGAAGCCCTTGGGGCTCTTGCGGCCATCGCCATGCATGCCGCTGACCAAGCCGATCTTAGACAATGGTCAACTTTACCAGACTCGTTTCAACTTTCTAAAATTAACCTAAAGCCCGGCGAACATGATGTTGTTGTCAAAGTTATGGGACCTGCTGGCGAAACACAGATCTGGCAAGGTAAGGTTACAATCAAGGCCGGTCAAAAAACGTTTCTCACAAAAAGAACTTTTCACTAATTTTTTTAACTCATCAGTTGAGTCATCTGATTAAAAATTCAATTTGAACCAGAAGTCCTTCAGTTTTACTTCATTGATTTTTGTAAAAGTAAAACAAGGATCCACCTTTGAGTTGATCAATAATCAGTGAAGTCCATTTTTTTTCAACAGCAGGGCAGCCCTGACTTCTTCCGGTGTGGTCCCACGAGACATAATCAGCCCCATGAAGAACAATGGCGCGAGCCTCAGAGTTTTTATTAGTCTCTTCAAGGCCCTGCATTTTTAAACTTAAGCCATGCTGGCCATGATAGGTGGTTGTCATTTTATGGAAGCCCGGTGGAGTACCGTAAGAGCCTGGACGACTTAAAAATTCATCCATCTTAAGATCATGATTGGGGTCAGAACCCTTACCGTGTGACACCTTGTAAAAGCGGGTCGTTTTGTCTTTAAGATTAATGATCGCCAGTCGTTTATTTTTTGAACTCTTAGAAAAGTCGGCAATCGCTAAATAACGATCACCTAAGCCCAACAATTTTCTGTTTTTAAAATAAAAATCCAGAGCTTGCTTTAACGCGTTTTCAGAGAGGTGATGGGATCCTTTTTGTTTTAGAACTTCTTTTTCGATCCCTTCCCGTTCGGTGTGGGTATGAATCAGGCTTTCAGAGCCCATCAGTAAAAAGACAATGAGGGAGTTTAAAAATATCATTCTATTAATTTAACGTTTTTTTTCTTCATTCGTAGCTAAAAATAAAAAAGCCCTGATATTTAATCAGAGCTTTTCGAGGTAAACCTTAAATCTTATAGCTTTTAAGCTTATTGCTGTGGGCTTAAGAAATTTTTATTAGGATTAGGTAAACTTGGAGTTTCTTCTTGTTGAGGAAGTTTACCAAATTGACCATCCCCACCACCGGTGGCGGCTTGCGCAACGCGGTTCTCAAGGGATTGTTTAACTGTGTCATAGCTTTCAGCCGCTTTGTCCACAACAGAGTCCGATGAAGATTTGCTGCTTGAAGTAGAAGGCTGAGCTGACTTGACGATATACTCTTTAGGAAAAGCACCAAGCTTTGCAAGGTAGCTAGAAATGCTGCCGTTAGCATGCTGAATGATCTCGCGCAGTGTAAAAAGGGGAGCATATTGAGAAGCCTTTTTCTCTGATTCAAAAATAATCTGAGTCAATGTTGCTGCAGTAATGTCATTTTTAGTTTTGTTATCGATAACCATAACTTCTTCGTTGGCGCGAATCATTTTGGCGATGTCATCAAGTGTGACGTAACAGCTTTGCTGAGTATCGTAGAGTTTTCTGTTCTGATATCGTTTGATGATCTTAACTTTTTTGCTGTTGTCTTGGTTTGAGTTAATCAAGGTCTTCCTCCCATTGACAGTCGAATGGTTCAACCACCCTTATTTATTGCTTGTTGAGGCGGAATCTATGCTGGCCGCCACAGCTTGTCAAGGAGGGGCCCCAGTGATGAGATAATAATCATCTCGAATAACGCAATAAATAATACAACCTTAAATTCCCTTAAATTTCAATAAGATACAAGCTTTCTCATCTTTCTCTACAGGGGTCTTGTTGAAAACCAAATGCAACTAGATCTGGGCCTAAGTCGCCGTCCAGTTTCAAGGTCAATCCTTTAAGGCCCGTCACTCTCGCGCCGATAAAGACTTTGATGATGCTTGAAAAGCCTGGAGCGCCCATGAAACAAAGCCTGAATGTTAGATTATCTGTGCTCATTTTATTAGCCACAGGTTGTGCGCACATGACTCAACCAGGTGGTGGACGTTTTATCTCTCAAGCCGCTCGCATGAATAACGAATTACCAGATGCCATGAATATCCCAGCTCCTTCTGAAAACAAGATCGATGACACTTATCTACAAACAAAAGCCGATTATCACTTCACTCTCGCGGAGTCTTACAGCTTGCAAGATGAATCATCAAAAGCCGTTGAAAACTACAAGCTCGCTTTGGTTTATGATCAAGAGGCGCCACAAATTCGTTATCGCTTAGCTCTAGAATACGTCAAATTAGGTTTGGTCAGCGAAGCCATCGCACAGTGCCACGAAGCTCTTGAAAAAGATGGCAAGCACAAAGACTCTGCCCTGCTTTTAGGCGGACTTCTTTCAGCGATGAACCTTTATGACCAGGCTCTGGATCTTTACAAAGAGACTCTTAAAAACTATCCCGACGATCTTGAAACTCTACTTTTCATTGGCGCGATTTATGCTGAACAGGGCCAGTTTGATCTTTCCATCAGTCATTTTAAAAAAATGGCAACGAATCAAAAAATAAAAGATAAATCTCAGGTTTGGTATTATTTAGGTCGAGTTTTCTCGTCACAAACAAAGCCAGATTACAAAAATGCAGAGTCAGCCTATATCACAAGTTTAAAAATGAAGCCCGATTCACTTGAGGTCGTTCTTGCCCTCGGTGGGCTTTACGAGAGTCAAAATGCCACACAAAAAATTAAAAAACTCTATTCGAACTACCAAGAAGAGCATGGTCAGAACCATCTGATCGCCGAAAGATTAGCGCAAATTTACCTCAACAACGACCAATTGGACGAGGCTCTTGTTGAGCTTAAAACTGTAGAAGCCTATGATGATCGAAATTTGAATAGTAGTCTTAAAATTGCCCTAATTATGATTGAGCAAAAAAAATTCACTGAAGCGGCCCAAAGACTGGAGGCCATTTTAGCGCGCTCGCCAGAGTCTGATAAAGTTCGATTTTATTTAGGGGCTCTTTACGAAGAAATGAAAAACTATCGGGCCGCCATTCAGCAGTTTGATACCATTAAGTTTGGCAGTAGTTATTATGAAGACAGCGTTATGCACACGACCTATCTTCATAAGCTTCTTGGTAATAACACCGCGGCTTTAGAGAAAATTAAGCAGGGACTTTTTCACAAAAAAGACTCGGCAAAATTTTGGCTCATGCACGCATCCC
>CAYMBT010000062.1:0-12433 GCA_964388755.1 uncultured Pseudobdellovibrionaceae bacterium
GATTAAAAATCGTCTGGATTTATCCCGCCGTCATCATCTCCGAGGCCATCATCCGTACCACCATCATCAGAGGCATCATCGCTGCCGTCTGTGTCTCCACCGTCATCACCATCGTCGGTACTTCCACCATCATCAGAATCGTCTCCGCCACCAGTGTCACTGCCGCCATTATCATCATCTCCTGGAGTGGGATTATCTCCATCGGTGGGGCCTTCTTCACTCACGCCGAGAGAATCTCGGTCGCCACCTTGGGGCTGCATATTACAAGCGTAAACCTGATAGCCACAGAAAAAATTAACATTTAAACCCACGGGCTCAAGTCTGTTTTGTTGAACATAGCGACTTAAACGTGAGTCATGGCAAAGAATTTTTAAACCCACTTTATCGCTCACAGTAAACCAGCCCGCCGGGTTTTCACCTTTGGTTATTAGAATCCCAGATTTTTTTGGATCTTTATTGGTTAATACAGAATCAATTTTTTTTACATCAGCCGTTGAATATCTTTTTAAACAACTTTTTCTTGAAGATTCTTTTCTATTTTTAACCCATTCTTTGGATAAGTCCGAAAGAAAATTGGCTTGTACAAGTTGCGCAGAAAATAACAGAGTGGATAAAATAATAATTCTTAAAATCATTTTTAACCTTCCTTTTTGTTGGATCAATAGAAGTAGATAAAAAGATTTAATCTGTATGCTGAATACGTCATCGGGATAATTATTTCAAAGATGACGAACAATCAGCTCTACACTTTTTTCATCTTCAGTGGTCTGCGATATCAATCAAAAGATACTCACCTTGATCCAGAACATAAAAAACTTTCAATTCAACCAATTGATTTGTTTTTTCTTCAAAAATGTTTCTAGCGCGCATCAGTCTTTCTTTTTGCCTGCGATGAAGGCGAAAATGAATTTCACTTAAACTTCGTAAGCTTTTTATTTCGATCAAATAATAATGATGTTTAAAAAGAATCAAATCGATTTCAACACCAGAGATCTTAAAGTTTTTTGCAATCAGTTGATAAGAAAGATTTAAGAAATATTTGAGAGCAATCTCTTCAGAGTTCTTGCCCTTGAGCCGTGATGAGTGTCCGATGGATGTGTTCTTTGACACCTGCAAAACTTTTTCGGTGGATTTCTGTGGGGCCAAGGCTTTTGATGGATTCTTTATGTTGAAGGGTGGCATAGCCTTTATGCTCCTGTAAACCGTAGCCAATATACTTTTGACCCAATTCAAACATCAGCTCATCACGATAAACTTTAGCCACAACAGAGGCCGCAGCAATCGGCAGTGCTCGAGAATCCCCTTGAATAATTGTGGTCTGAATAAACTTAAGACCTGGTATTTTTTGATTACCATCAACAATCACATGGGCTTCAGTGAGTTCAAGTCCTTCCACTGCCCGTTTCATGGCAAGAAGAGAGGCTTGTAAAATATTGATTTGATCAATTTCATCCACAGATGCAAAACCTAAAGAGACCTTACAATCCTGATAAATTTGCTGAGATAGATTTTTTCTCTGAACAGCGGATAGCTTTTTCGAATCTGTGAGACCTTTAAGTTCATAACCTTCTGGCAAAATCACAGCGGCCGCATAAACGGGTCCAGCTAAGCAGCCACGACCCACTTCATCAACACCGACAATAGGATAGGGTTTGAGCTCTTTCCACGGATAGGGGTCAAGAGCCTTCTTTTTTTTGGCTTTGATGGCCATGGTTTAATTAAGAATCAGCAGTTGTAGTTGTTGAGCTGGCTTTTGCAGTTAAAGCAAGTTCAGAACGAACTTTAGCTGCACGTCCACGAAGACCTCTTAAGAAGAAGAGTCTTGAACGACGATTTTTACCGTGAGCAAGAACCTGAATGCTGTCAACAATAGGACTAGCGAACGGAAAAGTTCTTTCGACACCGATACCATCAGAAACTTTACGAACGGTAAATGTACGACTTGGGCCTGCCCCTTGAACTTTAAGAACAACGCCCTTAAAGATCTGGATTCTCTCTTTTTCACCCTCTTTGACTTTAACAGATACACTGATAGTGTCCCCTGCAGAAAAATCAGGAAAAGTTTTAGGCTTTTGGTCTTTTAAAACAGCTGTTCGTACCAAATCTGACATGGTGCACTCCTTGAAAACGATTTTGTTACCACGCCCCCCGCAGGCGGTCAAGACAGATACTCACGGCCGAACGAACAGAAAGATGGCGGTAATCCTTTTCGCCGTAACCTCGGATGGGCTCAAGACAAAAATCAGCGGCCTCATGGACCTCTGGACACAGCCCAAAACCGGTGCCGAACACAAGCAGGGTATCCCGCTCTTTTAGGCTCTCACGGACGTTTTTAAAGCTTACACCTAAAGTTTCTGTGACGGGTTTTGCACTGGTGGTGATGACCTGTAAATCGGGGCTTGAGAAGTGAGAAATGGCTTTTTCAAGGCTTTCTATGGGCATAACATTATCCAGGGCTGTTTTGCGCATGGGATTAAATTTTTGCCCCTGCCCCACCCGCCAATGATCAAGCACCCTGGATACAAACATCAACTGCTCAAGGGCTGGATGAACGATGTAATATTGGTCCACCCCATAGACCGTAGTGACCCGGGCGATGTCATGAATGTCAAAATTGGTGATATTGGTGGCCACTTTTTTTTTGGCGCCGTCAAAAACAGGGTAATGGATCAATGCAAGGGCCAGCCTTTTACTCATAATTATTTTCTCTTTTCTTTGGCGCAAGCCAGTTTTTCAATAAGAAGTTTTTGGATCTCATCTTGAAGCTGCAAGAGAGGATTGTTCTTTAAATCTATGTTCACAGAATCAATATTTTTAAAATCCAAATTCATAAATTCGCTCTTATTAAAACCACCATTCTTTAAATCTGGTTTTTTTAATTTACTATTCTTTAAATCACAAACCTTTAAAGCTGGGCTTATAATTTCACTATTCTTTGAAATTAAATCAAGGTTCACAAACAGACCTGCGGCCTCAAGCCCCATGGTCAAAGGACTTAAGTCCTCTTGAGATGCCTTCTTTATAAAATCTATGGTCTTTTTAAAATCCAAATTTTTCTCACCTTCAAGCAAATCAGGTCTTTTGAACAAAGTGGTGATGAGAGAAACATGAAGTTGATATTCTTTTATTTTTTTATGATCCCCAGAAAGAAGAATGGGTGGAGCGTCTAGCCCCTGCCAATTTTGTGGGCGAGTGTAATAAGGCGCTTCAAGGCGCTGATTTGTAAATGAATCTTCCATGGCCGAAGAGGCGTGTCCTAGGACACCGGGGATTTGTCTTGCTAGAGCATCGATGATGACCAGGGCCGCAAGCTCTCCACCACTGAGCACATAATCACCAATAGAAATCTCTTTAATACTGTTCGCTGTCAAAAAGCGCTGATCCACCCCACCATAGCGACCACAAATTAAAGTGATCTCTGTCTCTTGAGCGAGAGATTTAACCAAGCCGTCAGTTAATTTTTGCCCCTGGGGCGAGAGATAGAAAATATTATTTTTTTGACCTGTTTCATCTAAAGCGGCTTGCAGTGGTTGAGCGATCATAAGCATTCCGTCGCCACCGCCAAAAGGTCGATCATCCACTGTTTGATGAACGTCACTGGTGAAACTTCTAGGATTAATCAGATTAAGTTGGCAAAGACCTTTTTTAAAAGCAGAGGCCACAACACCCTTTTGTAAACCAGCTTCAATCAAATCGGGCATCACTGTGATAATATGAAACTTCAAATGTCTTCCCCTGGCAAAAGTCCGTAAGGAATATCCATTTGCAATTCTTTTTTATTTTTATCGGTTGAGATATGAAGTGGTGAAACAAAAGGAACCTCAAAAGATTCTTGATCATCATTTTTTTGAATGATCAATAAATCTTGAAACGAACTTCCAGAGAAACCAATCACCTCGCCCACAAATCCACGCTCTTGATCCATCACTTTAAAACCTAAAATTTCTCGCAAATATATTTTTTCGTCGTCATCCTCTGTCACAAAAAAATCTTCAGGAACATAAACATTCATCCCCACCAGCGGGTCAATAAAGTTACGATTATCGATATCAGCTAATTTTAAAACATAACCTATTTTTTGTTGTTTTCTGTGACTGCGAGTTTTAACGATTTTAAATTCTTGCTGGGGTTTGGTTTCGTCTTTTGGAGAGAGATAAAGGGTCTGCCACTTTTGAATCCACGCAGCCTCTTCGGCAAACAGAGAGATAAAAATCTCGCCGCGCACACCTTGGGCCGAATGAACACGTCCCACTAATACAAAATCACTACTCATAAACATCTTTAGACCTTATTTTTTGTAAAAAGTGACCAAAGATCAAAAGCTATAAAGTTTTTTCACAAAATAAAAAGGCACTTTTTAAGTGCCTTTATAAACTTCATTCCTGTTAGAGTTTTTTATTACTCCATGATCTCAAGCACAGATCTTTTTTGAAGTTTTGTACTGGCTGCGTTTAAAATTGTACGCATGGACTTAGCTGTTCGGCCTTGTTTACCAATAACCTTACCAAGATCTTCTTTAGAAACAGAAAGCTCAACAACAGTGGTTTGCTCTCCAACAACTTCGTTCACTTGGACTTTATCGGGATTATCAACCAGGGCTCTTGCCATGAAATCAACTAAATCCTTTAAACTTGATGGATCGTACCCCATTCTACACCTCTTCTATAGGACAATATGACCCCACATTGCCCTTAACTATTTTTTTTTAAAACGCTGATTAAGCGCTAGCTTCCATTTTTTTAATGAGTGTTTTAACTCGATCGGTAGGTTGAGCGCCCTTGCTCACCCAGCTTTTGACTTTTTCAAGGTCAAGAGTGACTTCTTTTTCTTGACCACGGGGATTGGGATTATAATGACCCACAACTTCAATAAATCGACCATTTCGGAAATAGCGAGAGTCCGCCACTGTTACACGATATTTTGGTCTCTTTTTTACGCCTAAACGCGCTAAACGGATAACTACCATTCATTCACCTCTCATAGAATCTGATTTTTTTACTGTTGTTACGGATATTTAGCAACTCTTTTTTTAAGAACACTTGTCTTCAAAAAAACTTGAGTTAAAATGGCAACTTAAAACCGCCACCGCCGCCCGGAAAACCGCCTCCAAGGCCCATTTTCATAAGGCCAGTCATCATTTTCTTAGCGTCCTCAAATTGTTTAATGAATTTATTGACATCCTGAACCTTGGTTCCTGACCCCTTGGCAATGCGTACTTTTCGGGATCCATTAATGATTCGGCAATCCACACGCTCAAGTCGAGTCATTGAGCAAATGATGGCTTCGATTTTTTTAATCTCTTCGTCCGGTGGAGCCATATTCTTCATTTGTTTCATCATCCCACCCATTCCGGGGAGCATTTTTAGAAGGCTTTCCATACTGCCTAGCTTTTTCATTTGTCTGATTTGACTTAAAAAATCTTCTGCGGTGAATTCGCCTTTCATCATACGATCGGCTGATTTCTGGGCTTCGTCTTGATCGATCACCTCTTGGGCTCTTTCAACCAATGTCAGCACATCACCCATATCAAGGATTCTTGAGGCCAAACGATCGGGATGAAAGACTTCAAGATCCTTTTGTTTTTCTCCAAGACCCAAAAATTTAATGGGAATGCCTATGGCTTCACGGATACTTAAGGCGGCTCCACCACGAGCATCACCATCAATTTTGGTTAGGATAAGACCCGATAAACCCACTTGTTTATGAAAGCCTTCAGCGACGTCGACGGACTGCTGACCAAGCATGGCGTCAGCCACCAGCAACACTTCTTCAGGATTCCAAAGTTTTTTAAGATCTTGAAGTTCACTCATAAGTTCTTCATCCAACTGAAGACGACCGGCGGTATCCACAATCACAAGATCCGCATCAAGATCTTCGGCCCATTTTTTGGCCAATGTCAGAATCTGTTGTGGTTTTTGTGATGGGTTAGAATCAAAAACAGGGACATCGATCTGAGCCCCAAGGGTTTTCAGCTGATCAATGGCGGCTGGTCGATAGACATCGACCGGTATGAGAACCGCTTTTTTCTTCAGTTTTTCTTTAACATAGTAAGCCAGTTTTGCAGCCGTTGTTGTTTTACCAACCCCTTGTAAACCCACTAAAAATAAAACGCTGGGTTTAGTTTTTAGGCTTAAACCTGTGGCTTCTGAACCCAGTAAAGAGACCAGTTCATCATGGACAATTTTTGTGAACTGTTGACCCGCATCCACACCACGAATGACTTTTTCGCCCAAAGATTTTTCTTTGACGTTATCGATAAATCTTTTAACCACTTTAAAGTTTACATCGGCCTCAAGAAGGCTCATTCGAACTTCTTTGATGGCTTCTTCGATATTGCTTTCAGAGATTTTAGCTTTTCCAGAAAGCTTTCTCATGCTTTCGGTGAGTCGATCAGAGAGTTTATCAAACATGGGATGCTCCTTATTATTCTTCAGACTCATTCATACGTAGGGCTCTTAAGTGGGTCAACCCTGTACATAAGAATTCTGTGACTCTTTGATGAAATTGGCATAATAATTTAACATCAAACACTTTAATATCAAAAAAGAGAGGGAACTAAAATGTCAAAAAAAGAATTTTTAGCTCTTTGGGTTGATAATCACTCTTCTGACCCCAATCTCTTTAAAGAAAACAAAGCATCAGTTCGTTCTACATCTTTTGAAAATCTCACCCCAGGTCAGGTGATCATAAAGGTCGAATACTCTGGGATTAATTATAAAGATGCCCTAGCCGTCACTGGACGGGGTAAAATACTTCGCAAGCTTCCGCTGATCCCAGGCATTGATGTCGCTGGTCGAGTGGTGGAAAGTGACAGTGATCAGTTTAAAACGGGTGATCAAGTCATGATCAACGGATGTCAACTGGGCGAAATGCTTTGTGGTGGGTTCTCTGAGTACCTCAGAGTCCCCGCAGACATTTTGATAAAAATTCCCCAAGGGCTTAATGCCCGTGAAGCCATGATCATGGGAACAGCGGGTTTCACAGCAGCCCTTGCCATTTATCAAATGGAAAAAAATGGTCTTAGACCTGAAAAAGGTGACGTCCTTGTGACCGGAGCCAGCGGCGGTGTAGGTTCGCTCGCTTTATCCTTTCTGAATCAATTGGGTTACGAGTCTGAAGCATGGACAAGACGAAGTGAACACCAAGATTGGCTTTACGCCTGCGGAGCCAGTCGGGTTTTAATCACCCGTGATAAAGACTTTAGCACCAAGTCCCTTGAATCTGTGGTGTGGGCCGGTGCCATTGATAATGTGGGCGGCGAAACACTTTCTTTTATTTTACCCCGCATTGATCTTTGGGGTTCTGTGGCTAGCATAGGTCTCGCCCAGAGTGAAAAGTTAGACAGCACAGTCTTCCCGTTTATATTAAGGGGGGTTAATATTTTAGGGATCAGTTCAAACAATTGTCCTCTGCCGTTAAGAAAAGAAATATGGACAAAAATGGCAGGGCCCATGAAACCCAAAAATCTGGATCATATATTAACCGATGAAATCAGTCTCAATGATGTGATCAAATACAGTGAGAAAATTATTTCTAGTGAACATCATGGACGAATATTGGTCGCACTATAGTATGTTAAAAAATCTTCCTCGCCACTATACTTTTTTACTTCTCATCAGTGTTGTGCTTTCACTTTATGGTGCATTTTTCACTCACATGAACAATTGGCTGATTTTTAAAAGCTCTTTTTTTCATCTGATCGATGGTTTAAGTCTTTATCAATATTACCCCCAAGAACACCATGACCTTTTTAAATACAGTCCCACTTTTGCTTTGCTGATGGCGCCTTTGAGTATTTTACCAGCATGGGCCGGAGCCACTCTTTGGAATCTGATGGGTGCTTTGCTTTTTTGTTTTGGAGTGGAGTCATTAAAACTCAGTCGCACGCAACAGATTGGTATTTTTTATATTTGTTTGCCCGAATTTATTGGCTCTACCCAAGGTTTTCAAAGCAATATTCATTTAGTGTCATTCATGATGCTTTTTTGGTCTCAATTAGAAAATCAAAAAGTGATATCAACAATTTTTTATTTACTTCTCACATACTTTATCAAAGTTTTTGGTATTTTAGGGCTTGTACTTTACGGCTATAGTCGTTTTAGTTTTAAAAACCTTTCTTTTCTTTTTAAAAGTGTTTTGGCTTTTATGGCCATCATGGGGTTTTTAGTTTTCTTACCAGCTCTTTTTATTGGTTTTGACTCTTTATTTTTTCAGTACGATGAGTGGTTTAAACTTCTTAAACAAGATGCAAGCGACTCTTATGGCTTTTCTTTGATGGGTTTTATTTTTGGACTGACCCAAGAGCACTTTGATCGCTTGCCTTGGCAAGTGGCTGGCGGCTTAAGCCTTGTGGGTTCAATTCTTTTTTTTAGAAACGCTGATCGCCAAACACGGATGCTTGGTTTTATATCCCTTTGCTATTTTTTTGTTTTATTCAATCACAAATCAGAATCCCCCACTTTTATTATAGCGATGGTGGGATTTGCTCTTCATCAAAGTCTGATTGAAAATAAAAAGATAAAAATATTTTTAATCACACTGACTCTGGGCTGTGTGTCTCTGATGTACTCAGACTTATTTAAAAGCATAAAGCAAAGTCATCTGGATTATTATGCAGTCAAAATTTGGCCGTTTCTTTTACTTTACCCTCTGGCTCTTTTAAATATTCGATTTAAAAGAGCCGATGAACTTATCACTAAAGGCTAAAAACGTTACGGCAACTTAAGGCTGAACCTAAAGTGGGGTCAACACCGATCGATTCAATGGGGTTGATCGGTTTATTTTCGTTGGCCACATTAAAATCAAAGGTTGAATCTGTTAGACGTTGCTTTCTTCTTTGCACGGGTTCAGTCTCTATCACAAACTTTTCAACTTCAGTCACAGGTTGGGTCGCCCTGGATCTTTCTTCGCTAATAATCTTTTGAATATCAGCCACTCGTTCGGGCATAAAATTTTCCCAAGACAGGTGAGCGTCTCTTCGAGAGTCTGCAATTCGACCAGTTAAGAAAGCTGACACAACAGTTTGCTGAAGACTTGTCAGTTGAGACCACGGGTTACGTTTAAAACTCAACCACTTTTGGGCAAAACTTCTGTTTTGCTGAACAAGCCAGTTATAGGCTTCTGGGGCTTTAGAGAAATCAAAATTATCCACTGAATATTGTGTGATGAACCTTTGTTTTTGTTTTTCAAAAAGAGCTTCAACATCAGTTTGAGCCTGTCTGACCTCTTTGAGGGCGTCCTCATAGGGCTGACCTGAACGCTCGGTGATCACACTGTTTTTCTCGTAAAGCTCCATAATGTCTTTTTCGTTCAAGTAACCACGACGAGCGATCTCTTGACCCATTTCAACAAAAAGACCTTTCATGTTTACGAGAAGGGCTTCACGGGCTAGTTTTTCAGCCTCTTTCAGCCACTCATCGGTAATTCGATTGAGCTTTTCTTTTTCTTGGTGCGAGAGTTCTTTATCGATAAAATCAGCCACAGTAAGACCTGCTGGTATTGAGCGAGTCCCCCACTGATCAGAAAGACCATATTTCAGGATCGCTGTTTGTACCAATTGAGTGGCGCGATGCATGTCATTGTTTTTACCAGCATCATGTCTGGCACCATAGGTAACCAGCTGTTGGGCCACGTATCCACCCGCAAGAATTGCGGCTTCTCTTAAGACCACTTCTTTGGTGTAGCGGTAGTCTTCGATAAAGCGACCTGATCGAAGGCCAGCGTAATGCACCAGCGATTCACCGATCAGTGCTACACCTTCAATGATGGACAAATATTTTGGACGGACTCGATCGCCAAAATAGAACTCAGACACGATCTCATGCCCGGCTTCGTGATAAGCGGTAAGAACTCGATCGACATTGTTCTTTTTTGGAGAATCGAGAGACTTACCAATCGGAACTTCGATAGAGATTTCTTGGCCGTTGGCGCGATAAAGTTTAATTTCTCTAAAAAGATAACTGAGATCTTTTTCATTCCGTTGAATGGTTTTGTCATTCACTTCGATGACCACTTGTTCGCCCGATGGAACACCGTCAACCAGAAGGCGGGATTTAATTTTATCAATGATCGATTCTCTGACAAAACGATCAATAGAAGCCCCTTGTTGGCTAACATGAAAACCTTGTTTTTCGATCATGTCAAAAAGTCGGAGCAGATCGAGTTCAGAGGCAAAAGAAATATTCCAACCTCTTTCGCTGGGTTTAGGTTTTAATGCTCTTAAACCTTGTTCAAGCTTGAGTTGCGCCACTTGTCTTTTACTTTGATCATTCAGTGGACCAAAGTGAAAGATGTTTCGTCCAAGACGAGCGATCATAGCTTCGGGAAAAGTTTCTTTAAGAATTCTTTGTTGAAGATCTTCGTTATTTATAAAAATACGAAAAACCTCGTGCATAGCCCGTTCTTGAACATCAGTGGGTAAACCACGAGGAATAGCACCATAGATTTGCTCGCCGGCATTGCCCGTTAAAATGATGGTTACATTTTTCATGGGGCGAGGTTTACCGTCAGAAAATCCAGTGGCCACAGGTTCGCGCAAGATTTCGTAGAGCGCTTTAAGAAGCTCTTTAGGAGAGTTGGCGGCTTCATCAAAAATAAAGGTCAAGTTACCGTCAATGGCTCGATCATAAGCTTTCATAAAATCGGATGCGATTGGATTTTTTCTAGAATCGTAGGACCCAAGGATTTTAGCTTCCATGGTTTCTAAACTTCTGACTCCGTTAAAATCGATAATAATGGGGCGTTCGCGATCGCCATACCTTGCGCGGGCATACTGTTTAGCAGTTTCTGATTTACCGGTTGATGTCATACCTAAAAAAGCCATAACAGTGGCTGGACGTTTTGATTCGCCGGCGTTTCGAGCTTCGCTCTCAGAGACGATAGCGGCCTCCATTAAGCGATCAACGATGTGTTCGACCCCAAAAACATTTTGTAAAATGGTTTGGCGCATTTTTAGTATTTCGTTGATTCTTTGTTGGGAGAGAGGATTTTTTGGAATATCCAGCAAAGTTTCACGGATTAAGCGAGAAAACTGATACTCTTCACCAGTGTGTGAATCTGTAACTTTGAAAACAGCGCTGTGAGCTCCGTTTTGATATTTCAACAGTTCTATGCGAATGGTTTGCTCGCGACCATAGGGGCGAATCTTCTGAGATTGTATGGCTTCGTAAATCGGTTCAAAAACAAATCGATCTAAGCGGGCTTTTATGGGTCGTGCGTTTTCAGCCGAGATATAATTGTACTCCACTAAAAATCGAAGCATCTCGTCAGAGATTTCAACTTTATAGTTACCTAAGCGTCCAGTGGCATCGGCTAGAGTGCGTGATTTTTCAGCCGCCATAATACGTGCCACTCTCATCAATTGATCCGGCGAAAGGGGCTCAAGAATGTGAAGACGGTGATCTGGAATCCGATTGAGAAATTCTTCAGAGACACCTGGACCATCTGGCATTGTTGGAGAATTAATACCGCCATTAGTTTTAAAAATAGCACTTTTTAAGAGCGGTTTATCACCATAGACTCTCAAATAGTTTTCGTGAATTCGTTCATAAGTCAGTGGCGGACCAATACGGCTGCCATTGATTTGGCGCGGTTCAAGAAGCTCGATCCCCTCGTTACTGGCAAAGATAAAGGTCACCGGTAATTCGATGGTTGATACTGCATTGGGTGTCCCACCGGGATTATTGACAGGAAATATTCCTCTTTCTATGGCTTGTTTTAAAATATTATCTTTAACTTCTTTAGGAATATTATGGGCCTCGTTAACAAAAACAACCGCCTTATGGGGACCACGCATTTGAAAAGAGTTTTCCGGTGACCATGCTGGATTTTTTTCGATTACTAAAACTTCTTTATCGGCTTTTTTATATTTTACGATAAAGTATTTGCCACCAGAGTGTTCGACTAAAAATTTTAAGAAGGCTGGGATCTCTTCAGAACCGATATAACCTTTGGCAGAACCGAAGTAACTCCAAGCTTCTTGTTTTGTTCTGATGTTCATTCTGAACATATGATCTTGGTAAGCCCCTTTTTGTCCGTAAAGAGCATCGACATAAGCTTCAGCGATGGTGTCTTTACCATTACCTGGTAAACCCATGAAGTAAAAAACTTCAGGACTACTTCTGTGTCCGTCCCTTAGAAGATCATTGAGATAAAGTGATTTAAATGAATTAAGGATTTCTTCTTGGCCAATCACCAGATCTTTCATTTTTTGATAGAAGCGATCCACTTGCATAAGTGCTGATATATGGGCTTTATTTCTTTGCTCTATTTTTGGATCTTCTTGAACCCGTGAAATGGCGCGAGCGCCATCGACTTTCATAAGGTGGCGATTAAGTTCTTCGAGGCTTGGCAATGGTCGTTCTGAATTTTTTATCCCACGAAACACAAAAATCATGCGATTGACGAAATCAGAAAGTTCATTATTTCTGAGATC
>CAYMBT010000063.1:0-9344 GCA_964388755.1 uncultured Pseudobdellovibrionaceae bacterium
AGAGCTTTATTGGAACAAAGAGGTCGAAGAGATTGAAAAAAATCTTGCTGAGCTTAAGAGAAATCCAAACGCACCCGTAAAATCAAAAAGTGATTTGAAGACCCTTCTCATACATGAAGTTGAAAGTATTTGGAGTGCTATTGATCAGAATGATGATTGGTCCCCATTTTATCAATATATAGAGAACCTGAAGCTCACAGAAAGTGCTGTGTAATATTGATGGCTTTAACATCTCTTGAGGCCTTAAACTACAGAATGTCTATAAGATAAATGTGTCAATTTGAGTCACTCTGATAACAAAAATTGTCAAAAAAAATGAAGAAAGAATACTCAATTGACACTCAAGGGGCTGTTTTTTACAGCTGTAAAGACTCTAACACCTCTCTATTTAAGTCTAGGGCCCTTTGGGCCGAAAGTCTTAATATGGCAGACAATTTGCTCTTTTAGGAAGGGTTAATCTGTTTTCAAGGAGAGGTTTAAGTATGTATTCAAGTCACACATGTCCCCGTTGTTCGACGCCCATCAGTTACGAAAGAATGCTTGGCCAAGCTGTTGTTTGCAGTTGTGGTTGGAGTGGTAAAAAATCCGACTTCGAAGGTCCCAAGAGAAGCTTTCATATTAAAAAGATCGCAACCACTTTGGCTGTGCTCACCGCGGGTTTTATGATCTTTGATGGTCAAAAATGGGGAAAACATTATCCAGAAAGACTTTACTATAAAACGAAAGCTTCTTTAAAAATGACAAATGCTCATGACGAAAGCCGAATGGCCAGTGTTTGTTTAAAACTCGAAAATAAACAGTGTGCAGCAGAATCATTCACCAAAGCTCTGGCAAAATCTCCAAAAAATTATGAACTTGCTGGCTCTTTAGGAATTGTGCTTTCTGAAATGGGTCAGCATGACCGAGCAGTACTGACTTTTCAAAATTATTTTAGTCACTCTGATGGTAAAGACGAACACAAAAGAGCTTTCGCCCGTTCTTTATCTGATCAAGGTTATATCACTGATTCCACAGAATGGTCTTACAAAGCGCTGCAAGAAAATCCACAAAATTTTGATGCCGCTCGCGAACTTGTAGAACATCTCGCTAAAAATGAGCTTCATACAGAGGCTTTAAGCGTTATTGGACATTACAATACTTTGTTTCCAAAAACGATTAAGGGCTGGAATAAGCTTTCTACTTCTGTAAAAGATCAATATAACGCTTATACCTCTAAATACTCTATTAAAGAAATCAAGATCTCTGGTCTTAATAAGTTTCTTCATGCTCCCGTTCAGTTTACTGGTTCCAATGAAACACAATTGTTTTTAGTGGATCCAGATTCTGAGTTTTTAACTGTAGATGCGTTAAAACTTCAAGAGTTAGGTCTAAAATATAAAACGATCGGTGAAAAAGAACTTATGGCCACTAATGGTCGTTCTATCAAAGGCAACGAAATCATCATTGACGAACTGATGGTGGGCCCTTTTAAACTGCAAAACGTAAAAGCAGTTTCTTGTGAGGGTTGTGCTTTTCTTTTAGGTAAAGATGTTATGAAGGCCCTTAACTTTAAGTCTGAAGATAACAAAGGTGTTCGTTACATCACATTAAAACAGTAATTCTTTTTAAATATTGATGATAAAATCTTAAAAGCAGAACCCAAGGGTTCTGCTTTTTTTATTCTGTAATTCTGATTTAAATAATTTTCCCAAACATATGATTGACTTATTGATAATAAAAAACTGACCTCTTTTTACATTTTACCGTTCTTTAGACCATAGTAGTGATTCATAAAAGACGCGGTATCTTAATCTCACCTTTATTGTTAAAACTGCAGTAATATCATTGGCGAAGTGACTTTAAATTGAGGGATTAGCAATGTCAAAAAAGATTAAAATTATTGTTTTATTAGTATTCCTAGTACTTTTAATTGTACCTCTCATAATTTATAGAATTATTGAAACACAATTTTTACCTCAGCTTGAAGTCAAATACTCAAGTCTAGATCCTGTGATTGAAACGCGATTCTTAAAAGATTTAGAACATCTTAGCTTATCTAAACCATTTAAAAAAACCACTTATAAAAAAAATGCACACGATTATATTTCCCAATATATATCATGGGCGGATGAGACGGCTGAGCCCGTCTTGACCCAAAATGAAATCAACCTTGTACAGTTGTTTAAAAATGCCAGCCCCTACAAAAAAACGGATGAAAAGATTTGGCTTAAAGAAATTATTAATGATCCCCTTTTTAAAAAAATTGATACATCTTGGATGAACCAACTCAAAGCATTTGATCATTGGAACTTTTTTAAAGAGCCAAATTTAATTCAATCCATCCAAGAAGCTAAAAAAGGTAATTTTATCGAGAAGGTTTCATTTTTCGCAAGCCATCCCATTCCTCATTCAAACCACTTTTTTCAATTCGCACAGATCCATTTCCTTAAACAGAAGGATTTTGATTTAAAAGTGGCTTACCAAAACTATCAAAACTCTTTACACCTCTTGCACTCTCAAGGTTCTTTGTTGGGTTCTGCTTTAGCGGCAGAAGGACTTAAACAAGCCGCACTATTTAAGTCTCTCTATCCCATCGAAGATTATAAACATTATAATTTAAAAACCCATTTTGCCTATAAACGTGTCTCATGGGCATGGCCAGCAGTGATCGATAAATTATGGACTGGTGATTTAAAGCCAGAAATAAAAACATATATGAAACCCGAATTTTCTGTATGCACTGGAGTAGGAGAAAACCCCATTGGTTTTCTGGCTTTTTCTGATCTCACAAAAAAATCATATTGGCCCTTAGAACACAATTTTGAAGACATCATTGAACGAATCTTTATACAACGAAAAAGTCTTCATGAAATTTGTGGAATGATCTATCGATCTGAATTACTGACTAGGGATGATTCTACATCCGATTTAAAGGCAACCCATCAAGCAGCGATGGCCATCGGCTTAGATTCTAAATTGGGTTTACTGGTCACAAAACTCGCTGTTCTCCCCTACTTTAGAAGACTCTTTTTGGTTATCTTAGCCTCTATGCCCAATCCACACACCACCCAACTTTACGAGGATGATCGTTATCTTAAAGAAAGTGATGCTTTGTAATTTTGGTGCATATCAGTATGAGCACCCCTTTTACCATTTATTGCCAATAGAGGTCTTGCAACAGGTTTTGAACCAAGAAGTTTTTTCAATGAAAAAAACAAAGACATCTAATGATTGATAAGCTCGTTTAAATATTTTAAAAGAATCGAATTATTGGGATTTTTCTATGGGTTCGGGGTTTATTTTGCTGAGATTAAGATTTATCTTTTTTTTGTTGATTTGTTTTTCTTCATCAGCAAATGCCATCCATTGTGGCGGTCTCTTTCAAACCAAAGAGAGCATGAACCTCGAAGATATTTTAAATGACTTTAAAGATCATAAAGACCTTTCAAATTTACGCTCCCATTTTCAGGGCCGTTGGGTTCAGCTGAATAAAATCAGTAAAGATTGGGTTCGTTACCAAGTTCTTGGAAAAAAGGGACCACTGCAAATACACTTTGAAGGCCTTGGTGGACAAATCGAGACAAGCCTCACCAATCCACTTCTTATGGCTCAAGCTCGTCAGGGCCGCGTGCTGGTGATTGAAATTGAAGGTCAAGGCTTACGCGAGGTGCATAAACGCATCGAGCTTCTGGGCAAAAGTAAAGAACCCACACGAAAAATCGACTTTGATACAAATCTGGCAAAATTAGTAGAAGCTCTAGATCTCATCATGATGGCTGAAAAACTAAAGATCTCTGATATTCAGTCAATCAGTGGGCACTCATTTGGTGGTCTTAAACTTTCTCAGATGATCGAGCAGTTTCATGGTTTTGATTCTCCACTCATTCAATTTATTGCAACGGGTGTGGCGAATCATAATCATCGATTGATAGATTCTGTGGGCAATATGCAGATTGATTTTTGGAGTCAGTGGGCTCAAATGCTCATGCCTAATGCTGATAAAATAGCGATTCAAAAGGCCGTCCAGTCATTCAGTGATGATCCTCTAATGAAACATTTTGAAAATGATCTGATTCGTGTTGAGTCGGCAGTCTCTTTGACTATGGGGGCTGCAAAAATTGATGCGGTTCATAGCCTTAAAAACTTTCCGCCTGAGAGCCGTATACAAATTCTATCGGCCGAAAAAGACAATGTGGTTTTTGCCATGCTTCACTGGGAACTGGGGCTCGCGGCAAGGCAATCCAACCACAATACGACCATGGTCATGGTCGAGGGTGTCAGCCACTTTTTACCCCAGGATTTAAATCCCTTTCAAAAACGGGCCGTCCTTGATTTGACACAAAATCCTTCTCAGTACCAAGGCTTTTATTACCTCAAAAAGAATGGTCGATTACAAAAACTCAATGAAGACCAAGCTCTAGCGCTTTACAAAGCTTCATCACTGAGCACCTGGAATAATCAAAAAGAATTCATCAAAGACATATTTTCATCCATTGGACTCACCGCCCGCTACCCAGAGGCTTGGAAGTAATAACTCGCCCTAAAATCCCGTTTTTGTCTCTGGGCTCAAGTAGACAATTGCAGTCATGCCCGTTAAACTATAGATCAAAATCAAAGTAGGTATCTATGGAAAAATCAACGGCTGAAAAAGCACTTTCGCTGAATCTTATTAGACCCCTTTACGGAACCATTGCTGAAATTGGTGCCGGCCAAGAGGTGGCCCGTTGGTTTTTTAAGGTCGGTGGAGCGGCTGGGACCATTGCTAAAGCCATGTCGGCTTACGATATGACTTTTAGTGATGATATCTATGGCAAAGAACCCAGCGGTCGTTATGTGGTTGAATCCAGAGTTCGCCGAATGCTTGATCACGAATATAATCTGTTAGAAACCCGGCTCTCTGAAAAACAAAACCGCGAAAAATTCTTTTTTTCTTTTGCCGACACTGTGGCTGCTAAAAGTTTTAAATACAAAGGGGACTGTCACGGTTGGATGGGTCTTAAATTTCAACACACCCCCACTGAAGAGCCATCGCAAGTGATTTTACATGTTCGTATGCTTGATCAAAGTAACTTGCAACAGCAAGAGGCCCTTGGCATCTTGGGTGTGAATTTGATTTACGCCTGTTATAATTCTTTTTCTGATATTAAAAAATTTTTAGCGTCTTTGATTGAAGGTGATCTGTCCCATCGGGTTGAAATTAATCTGGCGCACTTTGAAGGTCCCATTTTTAAAACGGTGGATCAAACTTTAGCCCAACTACTTTTGCTTGAAACTGAATTGGCCCCAGCTGTTCTGATGACAGAACAAAACCAGGCCTCACACCTTGCTGAAGAGCTTTACGAAAAACAAGTGATTATCCATCGAGGTGAATTTGATCCTCCTCTACTCACTGATATTGATATTCTTCGCTCTGCACGGGATCATTATTGTGGACAGAAGACTGAAGGACTTTGTGATCCTTACTTGATCAGTGAAATATTTTATAAAAAAGGGACTGACTCTTTAGAACATCTTTTGAACCGAGTGAAGCTGTTACAAAAATGTGGACAAAATATTTTAGTCACCAATTTTGATCGCAGCTACAAACTGACTGAATACATATCTCAGTTCACTAATAATCATATCAACATTGTATTTCGTGCCACTAAAATTATCGAAATCCTTGAAAACGAAAAGCTTGCCTCTCTGGATCGACTTTCGCGAATTTTTAACGAGCGAACACGAATGTATATTTATCCGGTTCACTCTAATCGCGTGCCTGATAACAATAAAATTGATCCTACAAAAAATATATTTGGTCTTTGTGACTATAAGCCCTCTGACCTTAATGCCGATTTGTATAAGCATCTCACCAAGTCAGGCTATATTCAGGAGCTGACCAACTTTAAACCTGAGCTTGCGTTGTGGGACTCTCAGTCCTGTGGTCAACTTAAAGTGAAAGATGAAAAGTCTTGGCGTAAGCTGATTGCATGTGATTTGCCTTAATAAACTATTATAATTTATATTATGTCTCTCTCAAACACTTTCTTATAGTGTCTCAGTTCAATACATTTCCACACTAAATTTCAACAAAAGTGTTAATTTTATGGATTATTAAAGGCGTGTTGATAAACTTCAATCATACGAGAGTATCGTATCGAACATAAAGGGGGGTCTCTATGCTTCGATGGTTGGGTCGCTTTATTAAACCAATGGGTCTATTTATTTCTTGTGGTCTTTTGATGTTTCTTTATATCAATACCACCACAGCTAATCATTACAAACTCGCTTGTGACGACAAAAAAGAATGTCGTCAAATCAGAAAGGCCATTCAAGACGGTGCGGTCCTTGATGTCAGTCTTTCTGCACTACCTCTCACAATGGGAGAGGTCCTTAATTTGGCCTCAAATCGTTTAGGCTATGGGATATCACCTGTTGATCAAACATTCTTGCCTGACAAGGTTAAGAATTCTGATATTCATAAAATAGCCTGGATCATTTATGGTCAAATTTTTAATGAAGATGCTACTTTAGCAGGAGTCAATCCGGGAAATCTTAATCGAAACAACGCCATCAGCCTTGCCGTATCCAACCATTATCTCAATCAGGGCGATAATGATTGTTTAAAAAACAATTACTTGAAATTGAATGGTGAATTTAATTTCTTACAAATGCCAACAAAATCACTGAACGAGTCTTTTGTTCGAATGAATAATGAATTTAAATTGATTCCTGAAGCCAGTCGCACCCGTTGTCAAAGATCACCAGCTCCTCGGGTCAATAAAATTTTGATGCGAGCGACTGCTGATAAAGAACTTTTACAGTCCGTGTTTTCAACACAATACTTTGCCAGTGGTAGAAATCAAGATTTACAAATGAATTATCAAAAAAAGATCCATGAATTTTGGTTCAATCACTTTAATGTGGATACCCATAAATCCAATCGCTTTTCAATGGGACTAGAGTCCTATGAAAATTTGATCACAAAATTTCAAAACTCTAGCTTTAGAAAGCTTTTAGGTGCAGTGATTAAAAGTCCTGCCATGCTGATCTATCTTGATAACGATAAAAATTATTATGTCAGCAACTCTGCCAGCAATCAAAACCTCGGTCGCGAAGTTTTAGAACTGCATACTTTTGGGGTTGGTCCAAGAACCACCCAAAGAACAAATAGCCCCTATAATCAAATCGATATCGAAGTGGCTTCCACGATTTTAACGGGACACACTTACCTTAACAAATTAGACGCTTCTGGAGTTTTTCATTTTGGATACACCTTTGCACGCGATAAGTCTTTTATCGCTTCGACAACTTCGAATAATTATTATTCTAAGTTTTGGAGCTCGCGAAATGCTGATTTAAGACCGGTGTTTTTTAGCCCCGCTCGTCTTAGAAATCTTGATGCTTTGGATGCTTCAAAAAGGCTTGATTATATGCTTGATGAGCTTGCTCTTCATCCAGCTACGGCAAGAAATGTTTGTCGTAAATTGAATCGTCAATTTGTGTCTAAGTCAGAACTCATGCCTGAAATTGTAGAAGATTGTGTCGCTCAATATTACAACACCGAATTCGCACGAGGCTCACAACTTCAAAATATTTATCTCTCGCTGGTGAATCGCCCAAAATATTGGACGCGTTTAAATGCTCATAAAATGCTCACTAATCCAGTTGAAGTTGTTATTAAAAATGTAAGAACTCTAGGGTTGGTTTGGGGTCAAGTGCACAAGCCCGATTTAACACAATCTCGCTTGGCTGCTTTGGGTGATTTTATGAGTGATGCCATCAACCAACTGGGCATAGATTATCGCAATTACGGGCCTCCCACAGGCTATCCAGTTTTAGGTTATCGATGGATGTCTAAAGGTTATTTGATGGGACACACTCGTCTCGCCATGGATTATGCCCACCTCGATAGAAAGCTTGGAATCACAACTATGACAGAACGTCGCTTTACTGAGTCTGCCGATATTTATGATCGGGTCACTGATTTTAGCTCAATGAATGGGACTCAAATCAAGCAAGTCATCTATGGAGATGTCAGAGGCTCATCAAGTGTTGCGCCCCATTTAAGGCCCCATCAGATCAATCTTCTGAGAACTGTGGCTTCGACAATGCCAGCATCAAATTCAACGGTTCATGATTCATTTCACAACGGGACTCAGTTGCAAAAATCAATTCTTGATACAATTTTAGTATTAGGAAAAACCAATCTTAACGAGATTAGAAAATAGGCGGGGGCCATATATGAAAAGACGTCAGTTTATCAACAATTCATTATTTGGTTTAGCAACAGCAGCAGGTGTTCAATTTCTTGGAATGCCTAAAGGTATCACCCAAGCCGCTGCATCACAAAAGAAACTTTTTGTGGTATTTTTAAGAGGTGGATTTGATGGTCTACTGGGTTTACCATCGACCGGTAACTTTGGCCAAATTACCAGTCGTCGACCCGATTGCTATAACAATGCCGATTACAAAAATCTGAATCATTATGGTGGACTCTTTAAAGTTCATAAAGATTTACAAAACCTTTTGGATGTTCCAAGTGGAGTGGCTTTGTTTCCCCATACAGGTTCAGTGAACCCAACAAGATCTCATTTTGAACAGATGGATTTAATCGAAGGAGGTAATCACACAGTCATTTTAGGTGATGGTTATCTTTCTCGAGCCGCTAAGCAATGTGGACTCAATTTAGAATCTGTGGCTATTGGCTCTCCACTTCCAAAATCACTCAGAGGTTTGGCCGATCCCCTTGTGGTTTCCAATGTCAGTAGTCTTTTATCCACACTCAACGTCAAAGGACAAGGTCGAACTGTAGCACGGTCGGCATCAAACATTGGTCTTAAACAACGACTTGAATATTTAGCGCAAAAAGAAGTTTCTGAGGACTGTCCGCCAGAAGCTAAAGCCTGTCATTCGGCCCACGGAGCAGCAGCTACATTTTCTTTAGCCGCCCTTCCGGAAGGGACAACAAATGACCCCTTTGATTTAGCGGCTTCAATCAGCCTGACTCCTCTTAATCCAAGTATAATTACAATCGACGTTCAAGGTTGGGACATCCACGATGATGCTATCAATAGAATGACGGGGCCAACAGGACTGATGAAAAAACTTTCTGACGGTTTGACACTTTTAAAAAATAAATTAGTCAGCGCTGGTCAGTGGGATAATTCAGTGGTTGTTGTGATGAGCGAATTTGGACGCACCATTGCTGCCAATGGCACTGGTGGTTTTGATCACGGTCGTGGTGGAATGATGATTGCTCTTGGTGGAAAAGTTCAAAAACCAACTAACAAAAACTTTATTCAAACTTGGGATCTTAATCAAACTGAAGGTCAAGGATCATCCCTCTGCTTTGCGGTGAAAACTGATTACAGGGATATTATGTC
>CAYMBT010000063.1:9444-12274 GCA_964388755.1 uncultured Pseudobdellovibrionaceae bacterium
ATTGAATAGTTAATCTTTTTTAACAGTTCTTCGTTCTCTATTACGAACGATTTGGTTTTGGTAAGCGATGTCGCCAAACATTTCTTTGGCGGCTTTGTTATAGGCAAGGGCTGCGTGGTCTTCTCTGTCGAAATCGCCAAGATAATGGGATCTGCCATTTTTTTCGATTCTGGCGCGCCAGACTTTTTTGCTTTTGACAAAGGATACACCTTTATAAAGAGAAGTGCTGGTGTCAGCACGTTTTGGCAACATTCTTTGTCTTTCTTTCATAGAACAGACAATGAGATTGGATTTTCTGTAATCAAGACCTTGCTGCCAACGTCTGGGATAAACAAGCTGACCCTTTTTTGGTTTCATCAAAAATTGACCCAAAGTCATGGTGCGAACACTCTCGCCTGTACGAATGCTGGTGATGACAGAGGGTTTATTGGCCTTGCCCGAATAAATCACTCGCCAGCTTTTTTCTGTGATTCGATCAAAGTCTTCGGCATCCACTTTAACGCTTTCGCCGGTTTTTGCTTCAAGATACTTCCATGGCTTTGTGTCTTTGCTCACCTTATTCTCTCCTCATTCACCAAACGCCTGCTGATGGAATTTCTAGCTTGCGATGGATGATTTTTTCTAAATCTTCAACTCGAACGGCACCGTGAATAACTTCGCCCTCGATAAAAACAATGGGACCAGAATGTAGTCCTAGATACTGGGCATACTTAAGATGATAATCCACAACATCTTTGTACTGCTGAGCAATGAGACATTTTTTAAGTGGTGCCACATTCAGGTTCACTTCTTTAGCTTTTTGATAAAGTGTCTCTTCTGTTTTTTCTCTAAAATCACCCAAAGTATTGACCAGATATTGGGTAAAGTTTTTAGGTTCTGTCATCCAAACACAAAAGTGCATTTGGCTGGTTAAATTTTGCAATTGATCTTGGGGTGAAAATAAAGGGCGGTAATGAACTTTAATATTTTTGTACTCTTGAGAAAGCTTTATCATTTGGCTTAAGAGCTTTTCTGCCGTTGAGGACTTGGTGTCAGAGAAAAGTGTAATATTAAGATCACCCTGAGGGTTTCCAAAATAGGGAGTCCACTCGTCTTTGATTTCCAGTTCAAAATCAGGAGGGGTCAGATTAATTTCAACAGGAAGAGACATGACATATTTTTCGAGAATGTAATCCACTCCCCGCTTTTTTCTTTCTTCAAGCAAGCGGGATTTGGCCATTTCGCGATTTCTTGGATAGTCATCTATGTTGTATTTTTTAAGATATGTTAAAATATCAGTCTCTGTCAGTTCTTTACTCAGCTCTTTAAAAACATGTTCATCCAAATAATTTTGGGTATTCATCCCCAACTTTTTAGCCTCAGCTGAGATCATTTGTCTTTTTAGAATTTTATCAATGGAAGAGAGTTGAAAGTGAAACATCTCGGTAGCAAAAGAGGCCCAAATATAGTTTTTAAGATCAAGATCTGATTTTTTAACAATTTGACCGTCAACTTTTGCCAGACCTTGACTTGGATCAAGAGAAGAGAATTCAAGCTTTACCGAATTATTGGGTGGAATGCCGTATTGATTTAAAATAGATTCTGGTGAACGACTTAATTTTTTAAGACTCAGATTTATTTTTTGCGGTGGTTTTTCAGCAGAAATTACAAATTGTTTATAAAATAAAATAAAGATAATCTCGTTTTCTTTATTTTTAAGTGATCGATAGGGCGCTAATGCTTCAACCTCTTTATGAGTGACTTTAAACTCTCCACTTTGTGCAATAAGATCGGATTTTTTTGTCTTAAATGTCCAATACACTTTACCGTTGTATTCTTTTTGGGTCACAATGGGCGGCTTTGTTTTACGTGTACAATGGGTCAAAAAAACAATGAGAATTAAGAAGAAGTAAATTTTTTTCATTGTTTTATTTTATGCAATATTGTGTGTATTGCCAAAGTAGACTCGACCTTAAGTTTTTGGCTGAAAAATTATGGGGCAGTGGGATTGATAAGATTTTCTATAGCCACGTGGGCAGCCATAAAACCAAGACTTCCGGTCAGATGGGTAACCGTTCCAAAACCAGTGCTACAATCCAGTGGTTTTTTAAAATTCTTTGGCCGCTCATAGCTTGTGGACTGGTTTAAGGTCCCGAAAACCGGTCTTTCGGTGGAGTACACACAAGGGATATGAAAAGTACCTGTCCTTGGAAAATCAGCTTCGTGTCTGAGACGATATCTAAGCTGAGCTAAAAGTTGATCTTGCTGAGTCGAAGAAAGATCAGCCTTTCTTATTTTTGAAGGATCATTACGACCGCCGGCCGCACCCACCACAAGCTGTTTTAAGTTTCTTTTTTTACAGTCTAAAACAAGTTCAAATTTTTGCCGCCCCTGATCGATAGCATCAATCACAAGGTCATAGTGACTCTGAAAAATAACATCACTGGTGTTTGAATCGTAAGGCAGATCATGAATATTGACGAGGGCCAATGGATTAATTTTTTCGACTCTCTCTTTAAGGGCTTTTGATTTTAAAACCCCTATTTGACCTTCAAGGGCGTGGATTTGGCGATTGGTATTGCTGACACAAATGTCATCAAAATCAACCAAGGTCAATTGCCCCACACCCGTGCGAGCCAGGGATTCTACGATCCAAGAACCTACCCCACCTAAACCAATAATAAGGACGTGGGATTTTTGTAAGATTTCAAAAGCCGCGTGACCATAAAGACGCTGAATACCGCCAAAGCGGAGATCACTGTTATTGAGGTTTGAATCTAGGTTTTCCATAGTTTTTTATTCTAAAGTGAGTTTTAAGAAGTTTTTTTCTATTTGCGCTTTAAGATCCTCT